>DASPJL010000042.1:0-33147 GCA_035628645.1 Cytophagales bacterium
ATTTTATCAACAAGTTTTCCGGAACCTTTATCATCGTCCTGTAAAAATACTTCTGCTGTAATTTCAACAAGGAAAGACTGAAGCCTTCCTTTGTTCCAGCTATCGTATACCTTATGGATTTCCTCGTTACTTAAGCCTAAACCTCTTTTAAGGATATCATAACTTTCCGATAATAGTTGCATAATGCCGTATTCGATTCCATTGTGCACCATCTTCACATAGTGTCCAGCCGATCCTCTTCCTAAATAAGTCACGCAAGGTTCATTATTCACTTTTGCAGATACAGCTTCCAACACATTCTTTATTCTTTCATACCCTTCTTTGGTTCCGCCGGGCATAATGCTAGGGCCAAATCTTGCGCCTTCTTCACCTCCGGATACGCCTACTCCCATAAAATTGAATCCTTTCTCAATAAGGTCTTTTGCCCTTCGCTCAGTATCGGTATAAAAAGAATTTCCTCCGTCTATAATAATATCACCTTTATCCAATAAAGGTAAAAGCTCTCCAACAACAGAATCTACGGCGCTTCCGGCAGTAACCAACAACATAATGGCCCTGGGGCTCTTTAACTTTTGAACAAAATCCTTTAAATCACTGGTACCCGCTACATTGTCTTTTCCCGCAGCCTCTTCCTTCAAAAGCTCAATCTTTTGGGGGCTTTTGTTATATCCTATCACAGAAAATCCATGGTCAGCCATGTTTAAAAGTAAATTTCTACCCATCGTGCCCATTCCCATGACCCCAAATTCGTATTGTGTATTGCTCATAGTTTTAGATATAAAATTTGTTTTAAGTCTTTATTTTTCTTTGCGCTCAATTCTTTTAGGAATAACACAAATTTAAATTAGAGGCCAAAATTAGTAGATTCTATGAGGAAGTTTAAGAATAAATCAAATTATTAATGAGGAAGTATGAATGAGGATAGAGGAAAGAGAAAAGGAGAAGATTTTTCCCTTATTTTTAATTCTATTATAGATGATAGGGTTAGTTATAAGTAAGTCAAAAATTCTCAACTAATCAAAGCATCTCGTCTACTGTTGCAGTGATTAAAGAATACGCTACTAAAATGGATGCGATAGAAAAATAAGGGATAAGTAAGAGGGGATATCCTATCCTGCTGAATTTATTAAATATCTTCTGTCTTGCCGAATCCATTTTCGGCATCTAAGTTATCGGGATAAGTTTGGCAAGATAGGATATGCTTAAAACCCTTCATCACTTACATTCTTCGCGTAAAGATCTTAACATATGTGCGTGAACCTAAAAGCCAATAAAAAAAAGGCATACCATCGTAAGACAGTACACCTTTCCTATTGTAATCATCAACTTCACTTTCTTCCTCTACCTATAGATACTAGATGGAGAAGCAATAGTTATACTTATTATAAAAGATTTGTACGGTTTTTTTGTATGATAAATAGCGATAGTATTTATAACAGGGCAACGAAAAACTAGGAATAATTAGAATACATAAATAATTCTGAGGCCATTGGATAATTTGGTATAATAGAAGTTCCAACTCTCAAATTCACACCTTAAAAATGAAAAACTGCAAGCTTCTTTTCTTTTTCCTCATCGTATTTCTCTCACATTATGCGAATTGTGAATCATTAAATCTAAAATTATTTGAAGCAGACAATAAGTATATTCAATATACAGGCCGCATAGATTTCACAAATTCGAAACTTCCAAGATTCTGGAATGCCGGAGTTTACATAACAACGAGGTTCAGCGGGTCATCTTGTGAGATTGTAATAAATGATCACAAACAAATAGCAGAAGAACTTACCACATTTTTAAAAGAAACAATGGGGTGGGGGAGATAAACCCTTGCAAAGTTCCGAGCGACGAAAATGACATTGAGAGTTTTCTATTCTCCATTTCTCCGTGCATTCTCCATGTTCTCTGTGGTAAAAAAGAAGTGCTTAAGAAACAAAAATTAGATGACCAAAGATTTGTTTATAATACAAATTTATAGCTTTGCCGTAATTACCTTGCTCTATTGATATTTTGTAATATTAATAACTAAAACATGATCCATAGATTTATCTTTCTGCTCTTCATAATTTCTACTTCGGCTATGGCCCAAAATTTTACGCCTAAATCGTTATCCGAATTAATCAATACTGAAGAACCGGGATGGAAATTGGTTGAGGAATGGATAAAAGAAGGTAAGAATAAAATAGAAGTTTTACCAAAAATACAAGCCAGGGCAGAAAAAGCATTATTGGAATCGCAGGTAACCACGAGGTCTCCTATGGGTGCAATTGTTTATGAAACGGGTGGAATTCTGGTAGACGATGGATGGATAAGAATTCTAGGGTCGGGATCTGAAAGATTTGACCGAAGCTTAATAGAATGGAACCAGGGAAAATCATTTATAAATTCAGGTGAACAACCTGCTTACTTATTAATTGCAGATGACGTGTTAGGAGGTTTTTTTGCAATTAATAATGGAGCGTTTGGAAAGGATGAATCAGGTAAAATATTCTATTTTGCTCCTGAAAGTTTGACATGGGAATCATTAGGAATAGGATATTCTGATTTCATTTATTTTTGCTTTTCAGGAGACTTGGATAAATTTTATAAAGGATTCAGGTGGATGAATTGGGAAAAAGATGTACGAGGGTTAGATGCTAATATGGCCTTTAGCCTTATGCCTTATCCCTGGACAAAAGAAGGGAAGAATATAAATAAGGTCACTAGAAAAGCCGTTCCTATCCAAGAGTTATGGAATCTATATATGGACAATGAATAATTCTCTGCTCCTGATCTACTTGGGAAGTCAGTACGTTTAACCCTCTGTTTCTCCTTGCATTCTTTTTGTTCCCTGTGGTAAAAAAAGAAGTAGTTAATCTAATTTAAAACCACCTGAAATAAGGCCTGTCCACCAGAAACGGAAGTCCCCAGGGAATAGAAAATAAAATCAGCAATAGAGCTACAGTAAACCAAATTGCCATCGTCCTGAATTTTTCTTTGTCTGTAGTTTTCCTTTTAGATTTTGCCGAACCAACGGTTATAAATGCAACCGAAAGCGTCATTGTAGTAATGTGTTCAATTCCAAAAAACCTGAACTCCCGTATATGAAGGGCATCTTTGAAATTATCAAGAAAATAAGCCACAATAGGGCTGATAACATATAGAGTAATTCCCAGAAGAAACTGGAGGTGAACGATGCTTACCGTAGTTTGTCTGAGGATATTGTCACGATAAGAAAAGCTGTCTGCTGATTTCCATCCAAAAAAAGAACGGGAGATTGCCAAAATCAAACTGGCAAGAACCAACCACCGCACCAAAGAGTGAAGTGTTAAAATTGATGAATACATGCCACAAGTTTATATGTTTTGGTTAATTAATAAAATAGGCTTTTATGTTGAGCGGTGTATTTTCGCAAGAACTGAAAGGTAAGGTCTTTTTTAAAAAGGAAAACGTTAATTTTCCCAGATTTTTTTATTCATTAAATTGATTTAATCACAGAAACTTTCACACAGTATGCGAAAAAAAATATTAATTCTCGTAGCGCTTCTGTTTATAGCAATAGTAGCCTTTTCGATTTTTTATACTCCATCGTTGCCGGTAAATTATGGAAAGGTCGATGCAAGGTTATTTCTGGCAGCTTCTCAGAACCAACCCCTAGTCGTTGCCTTTGGAGGAAGTGAAGGCGGTAATGTTTACGCCTCGGAAGAGCTTAAGGAAATACGGAACAAATTTCTTCAAAAAGGATATGGCTTTTTGGCCATTGGATATTTTGGGGGTCCCAATGCTTCTGAAGTGTTTGACAGAATATCTCTGAATGCTATCCATGCTGCGATTATAAAAGCAAGTCAAAATCCAAAAATTAATAAAGAAAAAATAGCATTGATAGGAGGATCAAGAGGAGGGGAGCTTGTACTGAATTTTGGCAAGCAGGTTTCAGTAGGAGAAACCTCAGCCTGGAGTTACGATAACCAGCCGCTACCTTATCTTCCTAGTACTTTAAAATCTGTGTATTATTCAATAAAAGACGATTGGGTAAATGCTTTTAAAGAAATGTTAACTGATTCGAAAGCAGTTGAAAAAGCCGCTATAAAAGTTGAAAATATAAATGGATCTATTTTATTGATTTCAGCTAAAAATGATGAAGTATGGCCCTCATTTTATATGTCAAATATGATAATGGAAAGGCTTAGAGAGAAGAAGTTCCAGAATTATTATGAACATATTGTCATAGAAGGTGGTCATACTGAGGCAGACAAAGATTATTCCCTTACCCTGGAATTTCTTAAGAGGTATTTTAAGTAATTCTGAAATTTTTATTTAAGCTACTTGGTCTGGCAGACAGTGTAATGACCAGGGGTTTATGCAGCAGTAGGCGAGAGATGAGCAGCTGTTGTTGATATCCCTCAGTGATAGATAAGAGGAATATCAACAACGGGAAAGAGTGGTTTAATTCCAGTAATTTTATTTTAAAAACCGACCATGGAGCCTATTCAATTTTACACCCAACTAACAAAGAGTGAGTATTAAAAGCATATTTTGTTGTTCTTTTAAAATCTATTTTTATTAAAATAATTATTGGACTCTATTGTTACATTTTCATTTTTAATTTAGTTATCCCATATTTTATCTCAAGTTTAAATAGAAGCAACATTTCAGCTTTATCCTTTAGTACCTTATTTCTTTTGATGTTGTTTGCACTATACTTATTTAGAGGCCATCAAACTTATGATTCGGACCAGAGAATTTCAGAGAAAATAAATTGGGAAATAAATTCGGAAAAAATAACTTGTATTGGAGAATCTTTCAGAACTGAAATATCAATAAGTAAACTTTATAAAGTTACGGAAAGTGAGAAGTGGTTTTTTATTTGGTATAATAAAAATCATTTTTCTATTCTTTCTAAAAATAGTCTTAACATAGAGATGTTAAGTAGGTTAAAAAACCTATTAAGGCAAGGGAACATCTTTAGCTATTCTAAATCCATTAATGACTCACGCTGAAAAAATAATAGCTAGACAAATCATTTGGAAATACTGCCTAAAATTATAATTTAAATTTATTAACCCTTGCCAATCACCTGTTAAAAGAAAAGGCCTCAAATTTATTCAATTTGAGGCCTCTAAGTAGCGGGAGCAGGACTCGAACCTGCGGCCTTTGGGTTATGAGCCCAACGAGCTACCAACTGCTCCATCCCGCGATGTGGAGTGCAAAAGTATGAAAAACTATTCTGGTTTCAAAACGGAATACTAAAAAATCTTTTAAAATTGAATAATAGAACCGAAAGGAACTTTATCTCAGGGGGATGTATTATTTTTGGAAATCAAACGCCTTCACAATCATTTATATAGCATGAAGAATCAAATAAGCTCCATTGACAAAAATAAAATCGAAAAGATAATGGCTTTTGATCGGGTCCTTACCATAATGGATGAACTTAGGGAAAAGTGTCCATGGGATAAAAAGCAAACCATTCAAAGCCTTCGTTATTTAACCATTGAAGAAACATTTGAGCTTTCCGATGCCATCATGGAAGGTGATTTTGATGAAATAAAAAAGGAGCTGGGGGATATTTTGCTTCATATGGTCTTTTATTCAAAGATTGCCTCTGAGGAAAAAAAGTTTGATATAGCCGACGTTTTAAATACCCTTTGTGACAAACTTATCAGCAGGCACCCGCATATTTATGGAGATGTGGTGGCAAATACCGAAGAGGATGTCAAGAAAAATTGGGAAGCCTTAAAAATAAAAGAAGGGAATAAATCGGTTTTGGGCGGTGTGCCCTCTTCGCTGCCTGCTTTGGTAAAAGCCATGCGTATCCAGGAAAAAGCAAAAGGAGCAGGGTTTGATTGGGAAAAGAAGCAACAGGTTTGGGAGAAAGTTGAAGAAGAGCTAAGGGAGTTTAAGGAAGAGTTTAATACGGAAACTTCTGAAATGGTAGATAAAGAAAAGGCGGAAAAGGAGTTTGGCGATATTCTTTTTTCCCTTATAAATTATGCCCGCTTTATTGATATCAATCCTGAAGATGCATTAGAAAAAACAAACAGAAAGTTCATAAAACGTTTTAAGTATCTGGAGCAAGAATCATTGAAAGATGGTAAAACGCTTGCCCAAATGTCTCTTGCAGAAATGGACGAATATTGGGAGAAAGCAAAAAAGATTTAAAAAGCCACAACAATAATAAATATCTATTGTTTAAACATTGTGGATGCAAAAACGTATGATTTTCGTCATGCTGAATTTATTTCAGCATCTCAAACATCGATAACAAATGACCTGCTCAAAAATAAATTGAGAAGACCTTTATAAAGCATCAGTTTCGATAAAAAATGAATCACTTAAAGAAAGAAAACCAAGAAGTCAAGTGGACTTCCCCGAACCTCAAACCTCATACCTCAAACCTGCTAAAATGAAAACCTTAACCATTCAATCATTCCTTATTTTAAGCCTCGGGCTTTTAATTTTTTCTTGTAAAAAAGATGATGAACCTCAGGCATCAAGAGAAATATTAATTGCCGGCGAATCTTCTAAAAGCTGGAAGATCACCGGAGCGCAAGGAACACTTCAAAACCAGGAGTACAGTTCTTTTATGATTGATTTTTATAATGACAATAAAATTTACGCTGCTGGCCAGGAGATTCCTTCGGCGCTGATTCCGGAAGAATTTGCTGACATTCCAACCTTTCCTGCCTGCGCAAAAGATAATATTATCGTTTTTAGCTCGGATAAAACTTATGAAACAAACGAAGGCGCAACGCCCTGTAGCGAAGAAAGTCAGTTTATTTTAACCCATGGAACCTGGGTCCTTTCTGCGGACGAAAAGACTTTAACCCTGAATGACAATTCAGGGGTAGAAATAAAATATACTTTAACCGACCTGACGGAACAGACAATGGAAGGGGAGAATTCCGGCTCCTTTGTTATACAAGGCACTACAACCGATTATATCCTAACTACTACTTTTACTGCACAATAGTCTGTTATTCTAGCTGTCTAAGGTACAGTTGAATGGTGTTTTCCAAGCCATAATAGAGGGCATCGCTAATCAACGCATGACCAATGGAAACTTCAAGTAAACCTGGCAAATGTTGCTTTAAGAATTTTAGATTATTCAGGTCAAGGTCGTGGCCCGCATTCACGCCCATTCCGAGATCTGTTGCCAGTTTTGAACATATGGCATAGGAAGCAACTGCATTTTCCTTATTTTTTACAAAACCAACCGCGTAAGGTTCAGTGTAAAGCTCTATTCTGTCAGTGCTAATTTCTGCTGCTCCTTTCACAAACTTTTCTTCAGGATCTACAAAAATGGAAGTTCTGATTCCCCAGCGTTTGAGTTGATTAATTATTCTGGTTAAAAAATCCTTGTTTTTTAAAGTATCCCAACCTGCATTAGAGGTAATGGCTCCAGGAGGGTCAGGTACTAAAGTGGCTTGCTCTGGCCTCACTTTTTCAACTAATGTCATAAACCGTTCATCAGGATAACCTTCGATGTTAAATTCTGTGTTAACCACCTTTTTTAATTCCAGTACATCATTGTACCTGATGTGTCTTTCGTCAGGACGAGGGTGAACGGTTATTCCCTGGGCGCCAAACCTTTCGCAGTCGATGGCTACCTTTACCACGTCAGGATTATTTCCACCCCTGGAATTTCTGAGGGTGGCTATTTTATTGATGTTAACACTGAGTTTGGTCATGAGCTAAGAAAAATCTAATGCTGTAAAACTAAAGGCTTTTCATGGAGTATTTAAAGTAATCAAATAGAAAGAAAAAGGAAGAAAATTTAAGAAACCTAACCCTGCATTTCTAACTGAAAATCGTATTGCACCTCATCCAGGATTTCTATCACTGCACTAAAATCAGGCGCTTCCACAAGACGCATTCGGTAGGGTTTAAAATTGGGCATTGCCCTGAAATAGTTGGTATAGTGCCTTCGCATTTCAAAGATCCCAACCTTTGGTCCTTTCCATTCAACAGATCGTAACAAATGTTTTTTACAAACTTCAACTCTTTGGTCAATAGTAGGAGGCGGAAGTTTTTCTCCTGTTTTTATAAAGTGTTTGATCTCATTAAAAATCCAGGGATTTCCGATAGATGCTCTTCCTACCATTATCCCATCTACATTATACTGTTTTTTATAGGCAAGCGCTTTTTCCGGGGAATCAATATCTCCGTTACCAAAGATTGGGATTTTTATTCTCGGGTTTCTTTTTATTTCTCCAATAAGCTGCCAATTCGCTTCGCCTTTATACATCTGCACCCGTGTCCGGCCATGAATGGTTAATGCCTGAATGCCTATATCCTGCAATCTCTCTGCCACCTCAGGTACATTTTTGGTGTCGTCATCCCAGCCAAGTCGAGTTTTAACAGTTACAGGAAGGTTTGTTGCTTTTACTACGGCTTCCGTCATTTTCACCATCTTCGGAATATCTTGAAGCAGGGCGGCTCCCGCACCTCTGCAGGCTACATTTTTTACCGGACACCCATAGTTTATGTCAATAAGGTCAGGACCGGCCGCGGTAGATATTTCCGCAGACTTTCTCATGGATTCAATGTCGCTTCCAAACAGTTGTATACCAATTGGTCGTTCATATTCGAAAATGTCTAGTTTTTGCCTGCTTTTTGCCGCATCACGAATCAAACCTTCCGAAGAAATAAATTCAGTATACATCAAATCTGCTCCATTATCTTTACATACAGCACGGAAAGGCGGATCGCTTACATCTTCCATTGGAGCCAACAATAGTGGAAACTCGCCAATACTTATGTTACTTATCTTTACCAAATTTGCAAAAATGATTTTTAGTGTAAATTTACTCGAATTATGGCAGATACCGATAAAAACCCTGAAATATATAAGGATAAACAGCCCTTTCTGTCGCTGGTTAAGATAATTGCAATAGTTGGGGCAGCATATTTTATTTCTTCAACTTTCGCTTATCTTCTTTTGGAGGCATATAATATAGAAGCCTCTCAGGTATTAGCTGCTTATAAATCCCCTTTTGATTATCCTGAAATGAAGTCATTTTTTATGGCTGCACAAGCCATTACTTCCTTGCTGCTTTTTATAATAGCGCCATTATTTTACTTATATGTAATAGAAAAGAAGTCGGTGGGAAGCCTGAATGTAAAAGGAACAGCTAATTGGATTCCCTTTGCTTTGACTGCCTTGATAATGTTGACTTCAATGGTGGCCCTTGAATTTGTAATCAGGTGGAATGAAAATATAAATCTACCTGCCTTTTTAGACGGATTTGAACAATGGGCCAGGGAGGAAGAGGAGATGAGAAAGGAGATTACGCAATTCTTGACGCAGTTTAATTCTATTACAGAATTTTTATTGGGAATGGTTGTCATCGCTTTAATCGCTGCGATAGGGGAGGAGCTGTTGTTTCGCGGATTGATCCAAAATAAAGTGCATGCCATTTCCGGCAACATTCATCTGGCCATTTGGACTACCGCGCTTTTATTTTCTTTGTTCCACCTTCAGTTTTTTGGGCTTTTCCCCCGGCTGCTTTTAGGGGTTTTATTTGGGTATATTTATTATTGGTCCAAAAACCTTTGGATTCCAATTTTTGCTCATTTTGTCAATAATGGCTTGGGTATTTCGTTGCTCTATCTGCATCAACTGAAGTATACGGATGAAAACCTGGCGGAAACAACGTCTTTGCCGTTTACAGCAACTGTTGCTGCTCTGTTAATTTTATCAGGATTAATAGTTTCGTTTAGGAATTATTATAAAGGCAAGTATTTGATTGGGTAAGTTTAGATAATTTAATTAGAAGCATAACTGATTTTTAATGATATGAGCAGGCTGTCATGGAATCTCGATAAGACCCGGAATGGGAAGATAGAGAATCATTCCTGAAACTTTCGAGTACAGAAAGATGGCAATATTTGATGCGTTTAATAATGAATACAAAGAAGCTTCCTGAAGGTGCTGGTAAATTTTCCAAAAGAAAAATTGAATGGAACTAGAAAATTCCTTTTATCAAAGTATTATAGCCTGCACCAATGAATCTGATAGAAACTGAGGATTAGACAGGAACGAGAGGAAAGTAATTAGTAAGAATACCGTTAATCTGGGCTATTGATTGGATATAATGAAGAAGTGAAATAATTTTCAAGAATACTTCCTCTATCCACCTCAACTTATATAATTTTGAAATAGCCATTTTCATGTATCAGTGGATAATAATATTGTCCAGTTAAACCAAGGGACAATAAACGTCCGAAAAGCATAATGAGTCAAATAAATAAGCTGTCGAACTTTCAACAAAGAGTATTAATAGGATTACCAGGGGCGTTTTTAATAATTTGGGGAATATGTGTAAGCCAATGGTTCTATTTTGGTATTTTCTTTCTGATCTGCTCACTCTCTATCATAGAGTTTTATAATTTACTAAGGCAAAATCAATATCACCCACAGCCAATTATAGGAACATTTACTGGCGTTTTTTTATTTATCCTTACTTTTCTGGTTGAAACTCAAATACTCGATTCCTCACTGTATTTTCTGATGTTTCCCTTAGTCGCTTTGATTTTTTTTATCGTTTTGTATAAGATCAAGGAGAATAACAGGCCCTTTATAAATATAGGTCTTACGTTGCTAGGAATAATTTATGTGGCTTTGCCTATCGCTTTGATAAATTTTTGCGTGATTAATGACGGGGAATACTATTATGAGGTGGTTTTAGGGATTCTGCTTTTGCTGTGGGCAAGTGATACCGGCGCCTATTTTTCTGGAAAATCCATAGGAAAGCATAAGTTGTTTGAGCGCATTTCCCCTAAAAAAACCTGGGAAGGAACGATCGGAGGAGCGCTTTTAAGCTTAGCATTTGCCATAGGAATGGCTCAATTCTTTGATGTGCTGTCTCTATGGAAATGGATAACTTTATCTTTGATCATCGTGATTGCAGGCACTTATGGGGATTTGATAGAATCTCTTTTCAAAAGAAGTTTTGAAATAAAAGATTCGGGTAAACTTTTACTGGGACACGGCGGATTCCTGGATCGATTTGACGGGTTGTTTTTTGCGGCGCCTTTTATTGTTGCCTTTCTTAGAATATTCTTGTAGGTTATTGTACTTTTACCTTAGATTTAATTTATTAATATAGATAGCAAATAAAATCTGATATGGCTTATATTGAACCAGCTCCTATAAATGATTCAGAAAATCCTTTTGAATCAATGATGTCAAGATTTAATATCGCAGCAGAACTTTTAGGACTTGATGAGGAGGTATATAACGTTTTGAAATGTCCTGCAAAACAGGTTATTGTTTCTCTTCCCGTAACAATGGACAATGGGAAGATTAAAGTATTTGAGGGATATAGGGTAATTCACTCCAATATACTTGGGCCAGCCAAAGGAGGAATTAGGTTTGACATGGCAGTAAACATAGATGAAGTGAAGGCGTTGGCTGCATGGATGACCTGGAAATGTGCTGTAGTAGATATACCTTACGGTGGTGGAAAGGGGGGAGTGAGATGTAATCCCAGGGAAATGTCTTCAGGGGAGATTGAGCGATTGGTAAGAGCGTATACTGTATCTATGCTGGGTGTATTTGGACCGGATACAGACATTCCGGCGCCTGATATGGGAACAGGACCCAGGGAAATGGCCTGGCTTATGGATGAATATTCTAAAGCAAAAGGTATGACGGTAAACGCTGTAGTTACCGGAAAACCTGCTGTTCTTGGTGGTTCGTTGGGACGTGTGGAAGCTACCGGAAGGGGAGTGACCATCAGTGCAATGGCAGCTATGGAAAAGTTAAAAATAAATCCGGCCAAAGCGAGTTGTGCGGTACAAGGGTTTGGAAATGTGGGGTCTCACGCGGCCTTGCTTATGGAAGAAAGAGGCGTAATCGTAAAGGGAATAGGCGATATTTCAGGTGCATATTGGAATGATAATGGAATAAATGTAACAGAAGCTTTTGCCTATAGAGAAAGAAACAAAGGAAGCCTCGACGGGTTTAAAGGGGCTGAATTAATTTCTAACGATGAGCTTCTCACTTCAAAAGTGGATGTGCTTATTCCTGCTGCTAAAGAGGATGTAATCACAATGGAAAATGTGGATAAGATCCAGGCTAAGCTTATAGTAGAAGGTGCCAATGGACCGACAAGCTCTAAAGCTGATGCCGTGATTTTGGAAAAAGGAATTGTAGCTGTTCCAGACATCCTCGCCAATGCGGGCGGTGTGACGGTTTCTTATTTTGAATGGGTACAAAACAGGTTAGGCTATAAATGGTCAAGGGAAAGAGTAAACAGAAGAAGTGACCGTATTATGAAGGATGCTTTTGACAATGTATTCAGAACGTCGCAAAAATATAAAGTGTCGCTCAGGATAGCTGCCTATATTGTAGCTATTGATAAAGTGGCCAGTACTTACAAATACAGGGGAGGATTTTAAAAAAATATTACCGTTGACCCTAAGTAATGGACGATACTTGGGATTAATTTATAATTTATAACCAAACATTTAATTTTTTAATTGTTCATGACTATTCACAAAGAGGGAAAGATACTTTTATTAGTGTTGTTGATAATTTTAATTGTACTAAATATTGGAGCCCTGGCTTATCTTCCGGGGCTTAAGTTTGCCCAGTACATCATTCTGGGAATAAGTTTGCTTTTCTGGTTACTTATACTTCAATTTTTCAGGAGCCCAAACAGGAACATAACCATAAATGAAAAACATGTTTTGGCACCTGCAGACGGAAAAGTTGTGGTAATAGAGGAAGTCAATGAAACGGAGTATTTTAATGAACTCAGGAGACAAATTTCAATATTTATGTCCCCTGTAAATGTTCATGTAAACCGCAATCCGATTACAGGCATTATCAAATATTTTAAATACCATCCTGGTCAGTACCTCGTTGCCTGGCATCCCAAATCAAGCGTGCTTAATGAAAGAACTACAATTGTAATTCAACATGCAAGTGGTATTGAGATTTTGTTCAGACAAATAGCCGGCGCCCTGGCAAGAAGGATTAAATTTTATGTGAAAGAGGGAGATGTAGTGCAGCAAGGGGATGAGTTCGGATTTATAAAATTCGGTTCCCGTGTGGATGTTTTTGTCCCGTTAAGCGCAGAAGTAAAAGTGAACATCGGACAAAAAACGGTCGGAGGGCGAACCGTTCTGGCTGAATTGCGGTAATTACAGCCGAAAGTATCGAGTTTTAGTAGAGAAGACTGACCAGATACTGTTTTTTTCTGGATTATAAGCAAGAGCATAGATATTTTATTTGTTACCATTATTTTTGTGGGAAGCTCGAAGTCGAAGTTTTGATTTTTTACTTTCACTTCAGTTTTCTAACTCAAACTGGTTTAATAAACTATCCAATTTTTTTTCCTGGCTGAGGACTAATTACTCGATACTAAATACACTTACTTTAAATGAAAGAATTAACCACCATTAAAGAAGTACTTTTTAATAAGTTTGGTTATAGGGAATTCCGAAATAACCAACAAGCCATCATTGAGTCAATTCTTAAAAAACAAGATTGCTTTGTATTAATGCCTACAGGGGGTGGAAAATCCCTGTGTTACCAGATTCCTGCCATGATTTCTAATGGGGTGACAATAGTCATTTCTCCCTTAATTGCCTTGATGAAAGATCAGGTGGATGCGTTGAGAATCAATGGAATCGATGCGGCTTATCTAAACTCGTCCCTTTCCTCCGCCCAGCAATCTACTGTATTGGAAAAGTTGAAACAAGGGAAGTTAAAGCTTTTGTATATAGCTCCTGAAAGGCTTTTTTCCAACGACGAAAGTTTTATCAAATACTTGTCTACTTTAAAGGTTTCTTTGTTTGCCATTGATGAAGCGCATTGTATTTCAGATTGGGGGCATGATTTCAGACCTGAGTATTTGCAGGTAAAATCCATTAAAAAGCATTTTCCTGAAGTACCGATTATTGCATTGACAGCCACGGCAGATGCTCAAACCAGAAAAGACATCTTAGAAAAACTTAAGTTAAACCAGCCAAAAGTATTTGTTTCCAGCTTTAACAGGGCAAATATTTCCTATAAAGTAGCATTGAAAAATAATGCTAAAGGACAGTTGTTTGATTTTTTGGACCAGCATAAAAATGATTCCGGAATAATATATACTTTATCCAGGAATTCGGCAGAAACTTTGGCACAAGACCTTAGTATCAATGGATTTCAGGCTTTGGCTTATCATGCCGGACTACCAAATCATCAAAGGGCTGAAAACCAGAGCCGGTTCCTGAAAGATGAGGTGAAAATAATGGTGGCGACCATTGCCTTTGGAATGGGTATCAATAAATCCAATGTGCGATTTGTGGTGCATATGGATATGCCTAAAAACATTGAAGGATATTACCAGGAAACAGGCAGAGCCGGAAGAGATGGATTGCCCAGTAAAGCTTTATTATTTTACTCAATGGGAGACCTGGTCAAGTTGAGGAAGTTTTTAGAGATTGAAGGCAACCAGGCTCAAACAAACGTATTGCTCAATAAGCTGAATAAAATGGGTGATTTCTGCAAAAGTAATGGCTGCCGGCGGAAGTTCCTCCTTAACTATTTTGGAGAAAACTTTCCCGATACCTGCGGCAATTGTGATTTTTGTCTGAGTACCCATGAAAAAACGGACATTACCACAATTGCTCAAAAAGCATTGTCAGCAGTGGTTAGGCTAAGGGAAAACTACGGGATTAATTATTTGGTAGATTTTTTAAAGGGCGCCCAATCCGAAAAGATTAAGGCCGAACATAAAGCTTTAAAGACTTATGGAGTTGGAAAAGACTTGTCTAAAGAAGAATGGCAAGGCTACTTTAACCATTTGATTCAGAATAATTACCTCTTGCAAACCTCAGGTACTTATCCGGTAGTAAAACTCGCTTCAAAAAGCAAAGATGTTTTACAGGGAATAGAAAAAGTTTATTACTTTAAAAAAATAGAAAAGAGAGAAGAAAGAAAAGTGACACCAGAGTATGAATCAGATCTTTTTGATCATTTGAAAAGGATACGATATAGGCTCGCAAAGGAGGAGGAAGTTCCACCTTATTTAATTTTCTCCGATGCCACTCTGGTGGAGTTGTCTACTTATCTGCCTCAAAATATTGAAGAACTAACTTCCATTGCCGGATTCGGCCAGGTGAAGATCGAAAAATACGGTGAAAAATTCCTTTATGCGATCAGGAATTATTGCAAGATCAACAATTTTTCAAGCAGGGTGAAAACCAGGAATAGTGGATTTGTAAGAAAAGCAGCTCCGGTTATTAAAAATAGTACCAAAAATGAAAGCTTATCGTTTTTCAGGCAAGGGAAAAGCATTTCAGAAATTGCTAAATTAAGGGGATTGTCTGTCAATACCGTTGAATCACATTTAGCTGAAATGATTTATCTGGGAGAAATTCAGTTGACTGAATTGGTCTCCACTGAAAAAATTGAAGTAATAAGATCAACTTTCCAAAAGCACGGAAGTGAACGGCTGGCTCCAATTAAAGAAGTTTTGGGTGACAATTATACTTATGCCGAAATTAAAGCGGTTCAATATTATCTAAAAAGAACAAACAAATTTAACTCCAACTAAATTATGAACTTTCAATTGACAGAAGAACAAATTGCAGTACAGCAAGCAGCCAGGGATTTTGCGCAGAATGAATTGCTTCCGGGGGTAATAGAAAGAGATGAACACCAAAAGTTTCCCGCAGAACAAATTAAAAAAATGGGGGAGCTTGGATTTTTAGGTATGATGGTAGATCCTAAATACAATGGCGGAGGTATGGATGCGGTTTCTTATGTATTGGCAATGGAGGAGATCTCAAAAGTAGATGCTTCGGCTTCAGTAGTTATGTCTGTCAATAACTCGTTGGTTTGTTGGGGACTGGAAACTTTTGGAACAGAGGAACAAAAGCAAAAGTATTTAACCCGTCTGGCAAAAGGCGAAATAATAGGCGCTTTTTGCTTATCAGAACCCGAAGCAGGTTCGGATGCAACAAGCCAAAGAACTACAGCAGTGGATAAAGGCGATCATTATTTATTAAATGGGACTAAAAACTGGATCACTAATGGTTCTTCAGCTTCTGTGTATATAGTAATGGCACAAACGCATCCTGAAAAAAAGCATAAAGGGATCAATGCACTGATTGTGGAAAAGGACATGGAAGGGTTTAAAGTCGGGCGTAAGGAAAACAAACTGGGTATCAGGGGCTCCGATACACATTCCCTGATGTTTTCCGATGTAAAAGTACCCAAGGAAAATAGGATCGGGGAAGACGGATTTGGATTTAAGTTTGCCATGGCTACTTTAAATGGAGGACGAATAGGCATAGCTTCCCAAGCGTTAGGTATAGCTTCCGGCGCTTACGAATTGGCTTTAAAATATGCAAAAGAAAGAAAAACATTTGGCGTAGAAATAGCCCAACATCAGGCCATACAGTTTAAATTGGCAGATATGGCCACGCAAATAGATGCTGCCCGGCTTTTATGTTTGCAGGCCGCTTCCTTGAAAGATCGTCACCAGGATTATTCAAAAGAAAGTGCTATGGCAAAACTTTTTGCTTCAAAAGTGGCTATGGAAGTTACCGTGGAAGCTGTTCAGATTCACGGCGGATATGGTTATGTAAAGGAATTTCATGTAGAAAGACTAATGAGGGATGCCAAGATCACCCAGATCTACGAAGGAACTTCTGAAATTCAAAAAATAGTAATTTCCAGGGAATTACTGAAGTAGTAAGGTATTATTCAAATATTGGGTCTGCTAAAATAGAAAATATTAAAAAAGCTTATAATCAAGATTTTTTACAAAAGGCTATTTGACTTATTATATTTTTATATTAGATTTGTCCAACTAAGTGAATTTATTTTGCAATTTTTCCTTAAAAACAGAAATATAAATAAACATGGAAGACTATAATAAAATTATTGAGTCTCTAGGTGTTAGGTTTTTGAAAGCTAAAAACATCCAAATTTTACAGCCGGTAACAATAGACAACTTCTATGATGTTGAAAATACCATTATCCTTTTAAACAAAGGAGAAATTTCTTATGGAAAAGAGAAAAATAAGGTAAAAGAAGGAGAAATTCTTTTTATCCCCGGCGGAAAGCTGGTTTCAATAACATATGGTGGCGGTTCGGCCATTAAATTGTCCAACGAAGAATTTGTTACTAATAAAGAGAAATATTTCAGGGCTACTTCTACCAATGACGAAGTAAATGAAAATTTCAGTTATGTAGCCTTTGATGCTAAAGTTTTTGACAGTGTTAACTTCTTTTCATCTTTAGATGTTCCTCCTTTTGTAGTGAATGGTTATCCTATAATTGGCGAACTTATTACTGAAACAGCAAAAGAGGAAAGCAATAAAGATTTTCCTGGAAAAGACAGGGTGATCAAATTAAATACGGAAAGAATAGTAATTGAAATTGTAAGGTATATGTTGCTTAACAGATTATTTGTTGAGCAAATGGCCACAAACAGTACTTACTTCAAAGATCCGCGCCTGATCGACATATTTGGATACATCAAGAGGGAATTGGGTGGAGACCTTTCCAATAAAGTGCTCGCCAATGTGGCCAACGTTTCAGAAGATTATGTGGGCCAGTATTTTAAGATGCTGACGGGTATTAATCCTCAGGACTATATCGAGTATCAAAGAATGGAGCAGGCCGTAAACCTGTTAAGGACTTCTAAAAAGAGCATCCGGGAAATTGGGAGAGAGGTAGGTTATAAAGACACCGCTTATTTCTGCCGAAGATTTAAGATGATGTTTGGAATACCTGCAGGAAAAATGAGAAGAAGAGAATCATTGATGAATGTATAGAGATAAAAGTCTCATACACAAGATAAAAGAAAGAGCTCCCCAATGGAGCTCTTTCTTTTAGTAAAAAGCAGATTGTTCTATAAGCGTTAAATGCTGATTGCTTACAGCTATTAGCTGAAGCTTATGCCTCAAACTCCTTTCCTTCCAGGAAGCTATTGTATTCGGCCACTCTTTCTGAAACTTCTATCAATAGTCTGAAATCCTTTTCTATGCCATTTCCAATTACGATCATATCTGCGCCAGCTTCGAGGGCTTCCATTCCCATTCTTGCAGAGGTAATTCCTCCGCCAACAATTAAAGGAATATCTATGGACTTTCTGACCATACTGATCATTTTATTGGAAACCATCCTTTTGGCGCCGCTTCCAGCCTCCAGGTATATAAGCTTTAAACCTAGCAGCTCACCAGCCATCGCTGTGCAGGCGGCAACAGTTGGTTTATCATATGGAATTGGAATGGTATTACTCATATACTGAACAGTGGTTGGCTGTCCGGAATCCACGAGTACATACCCTGTGGGGATAATCTCCAGCGAACTCTTTTTTAAAATTGGCGCAGCGATTACATGCTGGCCTATGAGGAATTCCGGATTTCTTCCTGAAATAAGGGAAAGGAAAAGAATCCCATCAGCCGAGGTATCGATCTGAAGATTATTTCCGGGAAAAATTACTACAGGTATATTGGAATTGCTTTTCAGAAACCTGATAATTTGATTCAGGTTTGGTACAGTTACCAGGCTGCCACCTACTAGAAAGAAATCAACTTTGTTTTCAAGACTAATATTTACTAATCTGCTACAGCTCTGCAGATCAATTTTATCGGGATCAATAAGAACAGCAAAGGCTTTATGACCCTTTTTCTTGTAATTCAAAAGTTTTTGGAGAATTTGCTTCAACGTTAGAGGTATTGTTATTTAATTTTTGAAGATACAGGGCAAGCTTTTGCTTTGCAAGAGAAGCAAGGAAAATAATCATATATTTTCTTATTGCTTTAACAATAAAGGATTCATTTTGAGCCGAAGATATGGCATATTTCTCACCATCGAGCATTATTACCTTTTTGCTCTTTAGATTTTTGTCCCCCTTTTTACTTCCTTTAATTAAAAAATAGGTGATTAGGATAATTCCTCCTGCAATCAAGGCTACTTTGCCAATTTTTGTTGCGTCTCCTTTTAATTCATTTATTTGATTCTCAATCGTATGTTTATAAACTTCAGTTTTTCGTACTAATTCACTTTTCGTTTCATTTAGAGTTTTTTCCATGGTTGTCTTTTTTTGTATTGTTGAACATATCTGTAGCAAATTCTTCTAGTTTTAAAGATATCTTTTCATTATTCTTTAAAACAAATGCCACTATTAATAAAAGTAAGTAAAATCCTGTTACAATTAGAAAACCCAAATAATTGCTGTCTAGAGCTGAGTTTAAAGCAAGGCCGGCAGTAATGCTCGCAAAAATCAAAATAAAAAAAGAAAAAATTGCGATTGCAGAAAATAAAATTGCTTTGACTATGATCCTTGCCGCTGTTTCCTTCGCCTCAAGTTTTACCAACTCTATTTTGTTTTCAATATAACCAGCTACATTGTCAACTAAATTATCAACCTTTAACATCTCTAAAAATGGTTTAATGAATACTGTTTTGCCTTTATAAGATACTTATAAAGGGTTAGGAAAGTTAACGAGGTGAAAAAATCAGGGTTACTTTTTTCCTTTAAATTATTCTTGGAAAGACCCCTTTTAATCATAATAGAAATCAGATGATTTACTGAAACCAGTAATTCTGAAAAATTACCAATATGGGGCAACCTTCCTGTTAACTTTCTTCTTTAAAATAAAGCTGATAGTAATTCATTTTTGTGTCCTCATCAAAACCTCTCACAATATATTCCCGCTTTCCGTGAATGTATACATGAAAGTTTTTGTCAAGTTTTAAAATGCTCTTGTATACCTTAGCCTGTTTTTTTACCGCTGATTGAGCAATATCAAACTCGTCAAAAACGGTGATCGATTTATCGGTTTGATATTGATCTTTATAATCTTTAAATGCTTCTATTATTTCCGGTTGTTGAATGATTTCGTTGCTAAACTCATTGAAATCAAATACCTCCTTTTCTTTAAAGTACTTGGTCGACCGGTTCACCAGATCGATTTCATCTGCCTTGTTTACTTCAAAGCTCTCTTTAAATTTTTCACTTACAAAGTCCTGACAAAGCTTTAGGTAGTTTTGGGTATGATAGTAATTGTCTTCTCTTGGCTTTACGTTCAGAAAATCTTCCTTCCAATATTGCGCTTCAGATGATTTATTAATATTGTCCACTGTACAAACCCTGTATCCTTTTTCCTGCTCAATATTGAATATCAAACATCCTTTGTCAAGTTTATTGATGTTTACCCCTTCTTCATGATTGATTTCAAAATTTTCACCGGAAGAGTAAACCTTTAAATATTTTTCCTTGCTTTCAGATTTGAATAACCCAATTGCATCCACGGATTCGTTATCTATAAGGCAACCGGTCAAATAGACCAAGTAAAATTCCCCTCCTTTTATTTTGGGATGAGTAGACTTTTCATATAAATGTTTTGCAATATTTACGGTCTGAAGATAAAATGAATCGGGATCTGCGAAAATTTTGACGGCATAGTTATAAATCTCATTTAAGTTCAGGTCCGATTCATGAGAAAAAGTATAATACTCTGTTTGTTTAAATGGAGACAAGAAATATTTGGTCAGCAATTCAGTGATGACTTGATCCTGCAAAACCAGCGGGCCCTTAGAAAGCTTAAAGCCTTCTTCCTGGGTCTTATTACCCACCTGATGAACCACAATTTTCTCTAATTCCGCTTCAGAATAGTTGATCATTAATTCTTTTGAAATTTAAGTTTTTTGCAATTCATTTACTGCCAGCCACGCCATCAATCCTGTCCCTATTTCCAATGCACTTTCATCTATATTAAAGGTTGGGGTATGAACAGACGAAATGATGCCTTTTTCTTCATTTCTGACACCAAGCCTGTAAAAACAGGCATCAATTTCCTGAGAGTAATACGAAAAGTCCTCGGCAGCCATCCATAGGTCAAGGTCCACTACATTTTCAGCGCCCATATAATCCTTGGCAAGTTGTTTTAACCTTTTAGTCAACACTGGTTCGTTCACTAAAAAAGGATATCCTTTTACAATATTAAAATCACAGGTTGCCCCCATACTTTCAGCAATTCCTTCAGCCATTTTTTTCATTTTAATGTGGGCATCTGCCCTCCATTTTTCATCCATGGTTCGGAAGGTGCCTTCCATATACACCTGATCAGGTATTACATTCGTAGCGCCTTCAGCCATCACTTTTCCAAAAGATAAAACACAGGGAACTTTTGGATTGGCATACCGGCTTACTATTTGTTGAAGCGCCACAAGGATATGAGCGCTGATGATGACGGGATCAACATTAAAATCAGGCATGGCGCCGTGTCCGCCTTTACCTTTTACCGTTACATATATTTCATCGGCGCTTGCCATATACATTCCTTCTCTGAACCCTACTTTTCCCACTGGAATCTGTGGCATTACATGTTGTCCGATAATTCTTTCCGGTGATGGATTTTGAAGCACACCAGCTTTAATCATTAAAGAAGCTCCACCAGGGGTTTTTTCTTCACCCGGTTGAAAAATCAGCTTAATTGTTCCTTCAAACTGATCCTTCAAATTAGTAAGGATCCTTGCAGCTCCTAACAATGAAGCCGTATGTACATCATGACCACAGGCATGCATTACACCTGCTACTTTTGATTTATATTCGATCTCGTTTTTTTCCTGAATTGGCAAAGCGTCTAGATCTGCTCTTAAAGCTATGGTTTTGCTTTCCGGGTTTTTGCCGTGTATTAGCGCCACTACCCCAGTTCCTGCAACACCCTCTGTCGGTACCAAATCCAGTTCTTTAAGCTGCTTGGTAACAAACTTCATGGTATTGTGTTCTTCGAAGGATAACTCAGGGTTTGAATGGAGATGTCGCCTTATGCTTATCGTATCGTTGGCATAATCTGTAGCAAGCGATTGTATTTTGCTTTTTAAATCCATGTCTGTTATTTAATAGTTACTCGTTCAGGCAATAAAAGGGCCTGAAGGAATGATTCTCTAATAATTAACAGAGTTTCATAAGCTTCAATTCTATCATAGAAATTTCCAACTTTAACCTTAAAATTGGGTGGAAAATAAATTATTTCAGGGTCCAGGTTAGGATCAATTCTATAAATACCTTCCTTTGCCTTTTCTGCCGACTCCTGATTATTGCCTGAATACACCTGAATCCTGTATCCCTGGGTATATTTTATCTCTTTATTCTTTTCCCGGATCAAACTCAACTTCTCTTCCAAACGGGCATTGTCATGCTCTGTAGGCTTGACCACAATATTTGACTCTTTCGTGGGTGTTTCTGCCTTAGCCGTTTCTTTTATTTCATATTTTGGTCTGTATGGTTCCAGGTCTTCCTCATATTTACCGGAAGAAGTAGCTATTCCTTTTTTTGCACATGCCAGGGAAAGTATAATTAAGGAAAAGGTATAAAGGATCTTCATTTTTTTCATAATTTGTATTTTCTAACTATCATTATCTGCCTCATCAGAGAAGGAATTATTTCCAATATTTTGTTGCTCGTATTTTTTATAACAATAAAATTAAAAATTGTATATAAAACAATCCTCAATTAGTTTTATCATAACCTATAACGGAAGGTAGTATTCCCTCCATTTTTAAAATATTTATGCCGTTTGAAGTACCTAACCGGTCCACTCCTGAACTTAAGAAGTTTACTGCATCATTATAAGTTTTTATTCCTCCGGAGGCTTTAATTTTTATTTTCGGAGGAAGTATTTCCCTTAGGAAAATAACATCTTCAACGGTAGCTCCTTTTTCAGCAAATCCAGTAGAGGTCTTAATGAAATCAGCGCCTGCATCTACACAGATGCCACAAAGCATTCGTATTTCATCTTTATTTAAGTAAGCCGTCTCTATAATTACCTTTAAAAAGGCATCTTGCTGGTGGCACAAACCCGCCAGTTTTTCTACTTCTGAATAAATGGTTAAAAGTTTTCCTGATTTGAATGCCGTGATATTGATGACCATATCAATTTCATGGGCTCCTTCTTCCAAAGCTTCGCCTGTAGCACATACTTTGGTGTTGATGGTGTCGTATCCCAGGGGAAAGCCGATAACGGTGCAAAGTTTTACTTGTGTTTGAACTAGTATTTCTTTAGCGGTAGCTAGATAAAAAGGAGGAATACAGACGGAGTAAAAATTATAATGGATTGCTTCTTCACATAGCTTTATGATTTCATTCTCCAGGCATGCCGGCTTTAATAAAGTATGATCAATCTTTGAAGCTATGTCCATTTTATCAAAAAAATAAGCTTAAGCAAGAAAAGAAACTTCCTCACCTAAGCTTTATTTATAAATACTATTCAGTTTCTAACAAAACACACCTGTTGTTTTTTATATCCTCCTCTACTGTTTTGAATTTTACGTCTTTTTTAATGCTTCCATCCGGGTATTGAACGCTCACCCTGTCGTTTCTGCCTGCCACTTTTTCTGATTTAAGCGGCGCAGTCTTTTCTATCGGAGGTCTGTTTTGTGCTACTGCCTGGTTTTGACTTTGAGAACTTAACAAGGATTGACTTTCAGCTTTTGTTTCCCTCAACACTGGTCTTCTTCTGGTTCTTCTTGCTTCTTTTACTTCATCCGGCTCGTTTACAGGAATATCTGCCTTCATAAGAAAAGAAATAGTGTCGCCGTTGACTTTTCCCATAAAGGCCTTAAACAATTCGAAGGCCTCAAACTTATATATCAATAAAGGGTCTTTTTGTTCATAAACGGCATTTTGAACAGATTGCTTTAAATCATCCATTTCCCTCAGATGTTCTTTCCATGCCTGGTCTATTATTCCAAGCGTAGTGAATTTAACCATTGAAATGATTAATTCTTTTCCATTAGAATCCACTGCTTTTTTAAGGTTGGCAACCACACCTATTTGTTTTGTACCATCGGTGAAAGGCACAAGGATTTCTTCAACTGTTGCTCCTCGTGTTGCCAAAATATCTTTAAGGATTGGAAGTGCTTTATTGGCTATATTTTCATTCTTTTTCTTGTAATGATCAAAAGCTGTATTATAAAGATCAAAGCTCAGGTTTTCCTGGTTGCCTTTACTGAAGTCCTCTTTTGATATAGAATAATCCATCCCCAGCATTCCTAAAACGGATAGCTTAAATCCGTCATAGTTTCCTGAGTGTGCTGAAACAATATCATCACATACTTCATAAAGGATATTCATAATATCAAATTCCAGGCGTTCTCCAAACAGCGCATTTCTTCTTCTTTTATAAATTACATCCCTTTGAGAGTTCATCACGTCGTCATATTCCAACAATCTTTTTCGGATACCGAAGTTGTTTTCTTCAACCTTTTTCTGTGCTCTTTCAATAGAATTGGTAATCATAGAATGTTGAATGACTTCCCCTTCTTTAAGGCCCATTCTGTCCATTAAACGCGCTATCCTGTCGGAGCCGAACATTCGCATCAGGTTATCTTCGAGACTAACAAAAAACTGAGAAGAGCCAGGATCTCCCTGACGTCCCGAACGTCCCCTAAGCTGCCTGTCCACACGTCTGGATTCATGTCGTTCCGTTCCAACGATCGCAAGTCCCCCTGCTGCTTTTGATTCGGGAGTAAGCTTTATGTCCGTTCCTCTACCTGCCATATTAGTGGCAATGGTAACTGTCGAAGGTTTACCTGCTTCAGCAACGACCTCAGCTTCTCTTTGATGTTGTTTTGCATTAAGAACCTGATGCTTTATTTTTCTGATGGTAAGCATCCTGCTTAGAAGTTCGGAAATTTCTACTGATGTCGTACCTACCAATACCGGCCGTCCTTTTTCGGTAAGTTCGGTAATTTCATCTGCGACAGCATTGAACTTCTCCCGCATAGTCTTGAATACTTTGTCTTGCTTGTCTTCCCTTACGGCAGGTTTATTCGTAGGGATGGAAACCACATCCAGTTTGTAAATTTCCCAAAACTCACCGGCTTCAGTTTCCGCTGTACCCGTCATTCCGGCAAGCTTATGATACATTCTGAAATAGTTTTGAAGGGTTACTGTAGCATAAGTTTGTGTTGCATCTTCTACTTTAACATTTTCCTTTGCTTCAATCGCCTGGTGCAATCCGTCTGAATACCTTCGTCCTTCCATTACACGGCCGGTTTGTTCATCGACGATTTTTACTTTGCCTTCAACAATAATGTACTCAATATCTTTTTCAAATAAGGTATATGCCTTTAATAACTGATTTACAGAATGTATCCGTTGACTTTTAACAGCATAATCTTTAATAATCTCTTCTTTTCGTTTTAGCTTTTCATCCTCCGGGATGGATTGATCATTTTCCAGTTTGGCTATTTCGCTACCGATATCCGGCATGATAAAGAAATTTGAATCTTCGCCTTCTCCTGTAATGAGATCTATTCCTTTGTCGGTAAGTTCAATGCTATTGTGTTTTTCATCTATTGTAAAATATAAAGGAGCATCTGCTTCAGGCATCATTTTGGAATTATCCTGCAAGTAGAAGTTTTCTGTTTTCTGCAGAATAGCTTTATTACCTGTTTCACTTAAATACTTTATAAGCGGCTTATGTTTGGGTAGTCCTCTATAGGCTCTGAACAATGGTGTTCCGCCTTCCTTTTCATCTCCGGCTTCAATTTTCTTTTTGGCTTCAATCAAATAGCCGGTAACAAGTTTCTTTTGCGCTTCTACCAGTTTTGCAATCCGCGGCTTCAAATCGTGGAATTCATGTTCATCTCCCCGAGGAATTGGACCGGAAATAATCAAAGGAGTACGGGCATCATCAATTAGTACCGAGTCGACCTCATCTACCATGGCATAATGGTGTTTTCTTTGAACCAGTTCATCTGTACCTCTGGACATATTATCCCTTAGGTAATCAAACCCAAATTCGTTGTTGGTTCCGTAAATGATATCTGATTGGTAAGCTTTTCTCCTTTCGTCTGAGTTGGGCTGATGTTTGTCAATACAATCAATGGTTAGGCCATGGAATTCAAACAACGGCGCCATCCATTCGCAGTCCCGCTTGGCCAGGTAGTCATTTACCGTTACAATATGGACACCCCTTTTTGACAATGCATTGAGGAAAGCAGGCAATGTGGCAACCAGCGTTTTACCTTCCCCGGTAGCCATTTCAGCAATTTTTCCCTGGTGAAGGACAATCCCTCCAATAAGCTGTACATCATAATGCATCATATCCCAGGTAACTTCAGTACCCGCAGCCAACCACTTGTTATGCCATACAGCCTTTTCTCCCAAAATTTCAACATTTTTCTTTTTGGTAGCAATTTGCTTATCCATAATGGTAGCCTCTACTTCAAGCTTGCCATTTTCCTTAAATCTCCTGGCCGTTTCTTTCACTATAGCAAATGCTACAGGCAACACTTCAAGCAGGACTTCTTCAAGTCTTTTGTTACGATCCTCTTCCAGCTTATCAATTTTGTTAAAAAGCTCCTCCTTTTTGTCCAGGTCTAAATCGGGCTGGTCGGCTATTTCCTTATGTAGCCCTTGGATCTCATTGTCAATACTTTCGAGCTTCTGATCTATGATGTTTTTCGTTTCCTGGGTTTTTGCCCTTAACTCGTCATCTGAGATATTTTTTAACTTATTAAACTCTTCATTGATTTTAGGCACATAGGGACTCAACTCTTTCAAATCTCTCTGTGATTTTGTCCCAAATAACTTTGTGAAAAAATTCAGCATCTTTATTTTATTTACTGATTATATTTTTAATTTTTTATTTATAACTGTGATCAAATACCTTCAATAATAATATAAATAAACGGGATCGGTAAATCCTTTTTTATCTTATAAGTTCGGAAGTATTGCCATTATTTTTTATTTGTATATTAATGTCAATTTGTCCTTTGTATACGAATTCACCAGGACCTATCAGGTAGATATTTTCAAACTTCTCTTCTCCGGACCGATCAAATGAAATCATTAAATCACCACCTAATGTACTTACTTTTACCGGACTGCTCATTCCCAAAAGGCCTGTAACCAAAGCACAGGCAGTGACACCGGTACCACAGGAAAAGGTCTCATCTTCAACACCCCGCTCATAGGTCCTTACAAATATTTTGCCTGCATCTACTTTCTCTGCAAAATTGACATTAATTCCTTCCTTCTTAAACTGGTCGCTGTTCCGTATTTTCTTTCCCTCATTAAAAACATCGAAGGAATTAACTTGTTCAACAAACTTAACGTAATGCGGAGATCCGGTATTTAAAAAATAATCGCTATCCTTTTTATGAATAGCAGTTACATTGTTCATTCTTAGATATACAAGTTCTTCCTTTACAAAAGCCTCATGAGGTCCGTCTATTGCTAAAAAAGTGGTCTTGTTATCAATAAGGTTGAGAAATCTTGCAAACTGAACGGCACACCTGCTTCCATTTCCACATAAACTTTTTGATCCATCAGCATTAAAATAAATGACCTCGAAATCATAGTCAGGATGATGCTGAATTAAAATAAGGCCGTCGGCCCCTATTCCAAATTTTCTGTTACATAGTTTTTGTACAAGAAGGAGATTGTCAGGGTCAAAAATATTTTCCCTGTTATCTATCATTATAAAGTCGTTGCCGGTGCCCTGATATTTAAAAAATTCTAAAAGCATAGGGGCAAAGTTAAGCATCACCACAATTAAAAAATATTTCTAAGTCAAGTATTTGTTGCTGCTACAAATAATTATTGAGATAAGAAATGATTAATCAATTGCATGATTATCAGAATCTTTTGAAGATAATGGCTGTACGAAAGGAGAATAATAGAAAAGGAAATCAAAAATTAATTCATCCTTTCCTTAAGCAGAATAAATGATGGCACAAAAAAAAGCAGTGAGCTCCTCACTGCTTTTTTTAAATTTTTGAAAAGTAAAATTAGATTATGATTTTATCTTTTTTAATTGCTGTTCTTCAAGTACGTCCTTTAAAGCAACTCTTTCTCCATCTCTGTAAGGTACGATCCATGCATCTTTTACACCCATTTCTCTCAGATATTTCTTGAAAGTATCCGCTTCCCAATAGTCTCTGAAGAGGCCCAAAGTATACTTTCTTGTTCCGTCAGGATCAGACTCACCACTAAAATTGACATTGTTCTTCAGGTATTTCTCAAGGTTCTTATTTCTGAAGGCGCCTATCTGCACTTTAAATATTACTCCCTTCGTACTCACTGACGATTGAGTTTCTTCTTTAGCCTGGGCTTGTTTTTGTAGGCTTTCCTGTAATTGATTTTGTGCGTTTTGTACTTCAGCATCTTTTTTTACAAGTTCTCCTTCAAGGCTTGCCACCTTGTCATTCAGACTGCTTACCTCGCTTTTAAGCGAAGTGTGTTCCTCCATTACTTTTTTAAATTCGAATGGATCCATGGCGCTCATTTGCTTCTTGATCTCTTTGGCTTCTTTCTTTTGTTCTTTAGTAAGCTTCTGACCAAAAGCATTTATTCCGGTTGCTACACAAAGGCATACTGCGATAGCGAAGGATAATTTTTTCATTTTTAAAGATTTTAATATTAAATTATACTTTGGCAATATAAAAAAATAATCCAATTAAAAACAAAAAAAATTATAACTTTTTTAATACGGTTTTTTTACCAGGTAATTTATTGTCGTTTTTTTCATGTTTTGGATTGTTCATCAGGAAAATATATGGAAAAGAACCGCTACTTCATTTAGCAAAAATCGTTTTCAAAACGACAAACAGGATAACAATCGCCTTTTACGAGTTTTTTTCCTGTGAAAATTTTATTTTTCCGAATATAATTTTACATTGCATTAGTTTTCAAGAATAATTTAATTGTTATTCCTATTTTATTTTGAGTTTTTGACCTTAGAAAAGGTTCATGAATGTTTCATGAACCTTTTTTTGTGCTTATCTTTTTCAGAAACAAATTCCTCTCTTTTGATATCTCTTTCAATATGTTGAATTTGGAATATGTTGGTAAAATTGGTTGAAGACAATTACGTGAGACGATAGGAAACCCTTTGTCAGGATCAAACAAAGATGTTTGGTGTCCAAAAAAATGGTCAAAGCATTCTTCCTGTAATGACTATTTTTGCAATTTGAAACTCTGATTCTAACTTCCCACTTTCATTTTAAAGGAGTAATCCTCCCTTAAAAACTTCCCTTTTTATATAAGGTTATAGTGAGCTTATAGCGACATTATAGTGACCTTATAGCGATGTCTCTTCGGTCTTCCTCCATCATCCTTCGGTCATCCTCCAAGGTTCTTGTAACCTAAAAATTAAATTGGGATATGCGATAAAGCTGATCGAACTCAAGCCTTTCATTTTTCCTGGAACAATAAGTTTTTTGTAGTATTCTAATTTTTACATTGCTTTCCCAGGACTTTGTGTATCCAATGTGTATCCAGTGTGGTCCAGTCTTCCTCCAATGTAATTATAATAGTGTACTTTTTTAATCTCTCGATTCAGGCTATTTAATATTTAAGCTGATAAAAGCATTCCCCTGGAAATTCAGACAGATTCTTTATGTTTCCCTGTTTGCTGATCTTAATGTTCAGAAAGAAAAAACTAAGTTTACAACCTCCGTTTAGATATACTTGTTATTATTACAAAATAGTGATTTTTGAAATTTATGAAGTTTAAAGCTTGTTTAATTTTCCTGTTTCTTTCCCTGTCTTTCTTTTCAAATGCCCAGAAAAACAGCATTTATCAATACACCCTGGATTTGGTGAATGTAGAAGATGATAAAGTCAAAGTGGAATTGCTTGCACCTGCATTTAACAAAGACGAGTTAATTTATCGGATCCCGAAAACTGTCCCAGGAACTTATTCCATTAATGATTATGGAAGATTTATAGAAGATATAAAGTTTTTTGATAAAGATGACAAGGAGATTGTTTTCGAAAAATTGGATGAAAATAGCTGGAAATTAAAAGATGCCAGCGGATTGACTAAAGTCAGTTATTGGGTAAATGATACCTATGACACTAAAATGAAAGAAGATTTTGTCTTTGAACCTGCCGGATCAAATATTGAAGAAAATAAAAATTTTGTAATCAATACGCATTGTTTTTTTGGTTATTTTGATGGGTTTAAATCACTGCCTTACATAATTAATATCGAAAAGCCGGAAGGGTTTTATGGTTCTACTTCGCTTCAGACAGTTAAAAGCTCTCCATCCTCAGATACCTACATGGTACCAAACTATATGGACCTCGCTGATGCCCCAATGATGTATAATGTACCGGACACTTCCATATTAAAAATAGGAGGCGCCGATATCCTTGTTTCTGTATATTCTCCAAAGAAAGTGTTAACCTCCGAATTTGTCGCTCAAAATGTTGACGATATTATAAGAGCGGCAGAAGTTTACCTTGGAGGAAAGCTTCCAATAAAAAAATACGCGTTTATTGTTTATCTATTTGAAAATCAAAGTGGGTCAGGGAGTTATGGTGCTTTGGAACATTCCTATTCTTCCATGTATTTCCTTCCTGAGGTAGATCCCGAACTTATCGCTCAGACGATTAAAGACATTGCTACCCATGAGTTCTTTCATATCATCACCCCCTTAAGTATTCATTCTGAAGAAATTCACAGTTTCAATTTCAATGATCCGGAAATGTCAAAGCATTTATGGTTGTATGAAGGGGTTACAGAATACACAGCAGGCCAGGTACAAGTAAGAAGTGACCTAATTGACGTAGATACTTATCTTCAGGAAATGATCAGGGCCAAGATTTTGGACGCTGAAAAGTATAATGACACACTGCCTTTCACAGAGCTGAGCGAGAAAAGCCTTGGCGAACATAAAGACGAATATCCTAATGTATATCAAAAAGGAGCACTCATCGGAATGGCACTGGATATTACTTTAAGGGACCTTTCGGATGGGAAATACGGCGTTAAAAATTTATTGAAAGACCTGGCAGGATTCTATGGAAAAGATAAACCCTTCAAAGATGATGAGCTGTTTGATAAAATTGCTGAACTGACTTACCCGGAAATAAGGACTTTCTTTGCAAAATATGTGGAGGGGACAGAACCGCTTCCCTATAAAGAAATTTTTGAGGAAGTTGGCATAACGTATGAAAAAGAATCGAAATTCAGGTATTTTACTTTAGGTGACATTGGTCTTTCAATTGACAAGTCATCAGGAAGATTTGTAGTAGCAGATGTAAGCGACCTGAATAAAACAGGAAAGGAGTTAGGATACAAAACCGGGGATCAATTGGCCTCAATAAATAAAATAGACGTTACCCTTGAAAGTCTGGAAGAGTTTTATAGTGGAAATAATCCGTATGGATTTAAAGAGGGGAAAAAAATGAAAGTTTTGGTAGTTCGGAAAGATGCCAATGGGAAAGAAAAGAAGGTTAAGTTATCAGCCAAAGCCATAAAAATTGAATATGAGCAAAGGCACCGCCTGGAGTTAATGGAAAATCCTACAGAGAGACAGCTATTGATTAGAAATTCATGGTTGAAGGGGGAAATTTAACTAACCAATAAGGAAAGAAATAAGTAGATAGAAAATAGGAACAAGACAAGGTTAAGTAAAAGTTGAATTAGAAAATATCATTTTTTTCTAATTCAAAAAAGAATGTATTTTTGAACACCTAAATCAAAATTAATATATGAATTTTCCAGCCAATTTAAAGTATACCAAAGACCACGAATGGATAAGGATCGAAGGTGACATTGCTTATATAGGGATAACAGAATTTGCTCAAAGCGAACTTGGTGATATAGTATATGTGGATATTAATACAGTTGGTCAAGAGGTGAAATCCGGTGATATATTCGGGACTGTAGAAGCAGTAAAAACAGTATCAGACTTGTTTCTTCCATTATCAGGTAAAGTCCTTGAATTTAATTCGCAATTAGAATCAGAGCCTGAATTGGTAAACTCTGATCCATATGGAAATGGATGGATGATAAAAAGTACGATAACCAACGCTGCTGAAATTCAGGAGCTTTTGAGTGCGGATGATTATAAAAAACTAATTGGGAAATAAAGCTTCAAAGCCTGGTAATTTAAGATTTATCAGGTATGACATACTTACCCTTATCTGGATTTTTGTAATTATGGGTCTGACTTTTACTCCAGGCCCCAACATTCCTCCCTTGCCTCATTGGGAACTCATAAGTTTTGATACTTTTGTTCATGCGGTAATTTTTGCCACGCTGGTTTTTTTATCGGCGAATGCCTTTAAAAGATTGAAGGAAAATAGCTTATTAAAGAGGCACCCTTTTGTTTTTTCATTTGTTTTGTCCTTTTTCTTCGGTTGCCTTATTGAGATCATCCAGCCTTATATACCTGGCCGTACCTTTGATTATTATGATATTTTGTCAAACTCAATTGGGGCAATAATCGGGATCTTTGCCGTTTTTACTCGGAGTTATTTTTTCTCTAGTTCTGGTATCTAAAGATAATTTATCATGAAGAAGTTTTTCTTTATATGCTCATTTTTTTTTATCGCTGCTTCCGGATGGGCACAGGACATGGAAAGAGTCTATAGTGTGCTGGATACTTTGACATCCCCGTCTTTTAATGGAAGAGGTTATGTAGGAGAGGGCGACAAGAAAGCTGCACAATATATCGCAAAAGAATTTTCAACAATTGGTCTTCAGTCATTCGAAAGTGGGTCCTATTTTCAGCCTTTTACCTTTCCAATAAACACCTTTCCGGGTAAATTAAGCCTGAAAGTAGACGGTAAGTATTTGACTGCAGGAGAAGACTTTATTGTGGAGGCCAGCAGTTCTGGCTTAAAGTTTAAAGGCAAAGCTTGTTTCCTGGATACTTTAATATTTCATGATTTGGCGGCAAAAGACAGATTCTTGAAAGAAAAGTGCGATAAAAATGTACTGGTTTATCGGGCGGAGGATCTTCCTAAAATTATTAAACTTGAAGACAAATATTTGCAGAAATTTCACTGTTTCAAAGCATATATTGAACTTCATAAAGGTAAATTAACAGCCTCTGTTTCTACAAAACAATATCCCAGGGTTACATTTCAGGTTTTGGAGAAAAGCTTTCCTAAAGAAGCATCAAAAGTGGAGATGGAGGTTGAGGCAAAACTCATCGACCGGTACAATACTCAAAATGTGATTGGCTTTATTCCGGGCAAGGAAAAGCCGGATTCCCTGATTGTTTTTACTGCCCATTACGATCATTTAGGAAGAATGGGAAAAGATGTTTATTTCCCCGGGGCAAATGACAATGCCAGTGGAATTTCGATGTTGCTTGAGCTGGCTTATTATTATAAGAATAAGCCTGATGCCCAAAAATATTCTATGGTTTTTATTGCTTTTGCTGCAGAAGAGGCAGGA
>DASPJL010000043.1:0-14561 GCA_035628645.1 Cytophagales bacterium
AGTACTGTAAGTGGAGGAAGCATCACATTTAATGCCCATAGCAATGGCATAATACTGCTTGAGCAGGCCTCTCCTTCTACACAACCTTTGCTTACCGTTTCACCTGAAAGCAGCCATGATCCCAATTCAATTACCATGACAGCTTCTGCGGCTGATCCTCAGGGATTATCTACTACAATTTATTATACTACAGATGCCTCTCTGAGTACTTCAAACCTATCTGCCTGGACTGTATATACAGGTGCAGTGACATTTACATCAGATGCCGAAGTTCGTGTGATAGCAGAAAATAGCGAAGGTATATTGTCTAACCTGGTTTTAAGAAATTATCAGATTGGTGAGATCGATGGTTTTACTGTGTATTTCAAAAAACCGGCTAATTGGAGCGCCGCTCCACGCGTCTATTATTGGGGTGAGCAGCCGCTTAATGCACTTACCGATATTTCCTGGCCCGGAGCCACCATGCAAAGCGATGGCGGAGACTGGTATAAGTATACATTTACAGGGATAACAAGCACCAACCTTATCTTCAACAACAATGGCAGTCCCCAAACAGCAGATCTTACTCGTTCGGCGGATGGTTGGTATGCAGATGGTGCATGGCTGGATTCGGACCCTCGTGTTCCCGTGAATGAACCGCCTGTTGTAAATGCCACGCCCACAGGAGGATCATTTACTTCGGGTAATCCCGTTTCAGTAACCTTGTCTGCTTCGGATGATAGTGGCGTCGCTCCCGAGATCTATTATACTTTGGATGGCTCAACACCAAGTGATGCATCCAGTTTGTATACCTCAGCCTTGTCTATTTCACAAACCACCACTTTAAAGGTGATTGCGTATGATAATCAAGATTTTGCTTCTTCCATTGGAACTTACAATTTCACCTTTTCTCAACCACAGGAAGGACTTAGTGTCCATTTCAAACCTAATGGATACACAAATCCCGAAATCTATTTCTGGAACGTAACTCCTTCAGGACAATCCACTACCTGGCCAGGTGTAACCATGACTGAAGAATCAGGAGGATGGTATACCTATACCTTGAGTAATGCTGACTGTGCCAACCTGATCTTTAGTAACAATGGCGCCTCTCAAACTTCAGACCTGAACAGGTGTGAGGAAGGCTGGTACATGAACGGCACATGGTACAATACAAATCCTGATGAGGGAGGAGGAACTGATGAAAACCTGGATATCTATTACAAGGGAAGCTTAGCAACACCTTATATTTATTTCTGGAATGTAACTCCTTCAGGACAAACCACAGTCTGGCCAGGACATGCTATGACTTCAACAGGTGACGGGTGGTTTAAGTATACTTTGACAGGTGCAGAATGTGCCAACATTATTTTTAGCAATAATGGATCAAATCAAACAGCTGATCTATATCGCTGTGGGGATGGATGGTACAATAATGGAGTTTGGTCAAGTGCTATGCCTTCAGGTCGTCTTGTACAGGATAGAGAGCAAGAACAAGCATCAAATGAAGATTTTGAGTTAACCAATTTCCCAAACCCGGTAAGTTCGGAAACAACATTTACTTTTACCTTGCCAGGGTCAGAAAAAGTTAGTCTTAAAATTTATAATATGTTTGGGAAGGAAATTGTTACCTTAACAAATAAGGTTTACAAGGAAGGCAAACATACCATCAGCTTCAATAGAAGCGGACTTTCACCAGGGGTTTATATTTATAAATTAAATGTAGAAAACAGGTCAATTCAGAGAAAGGTGATTATAGAATAAGGAAAGTTGGGAGAAAGAAGATAGAAGTGGGAAGTTATCTAAATACTTTCCACTTCCTCATAAAACCTATTATAAATTAGAAAAATCAATTATTTCTTCAAAAAAGGCATGCTTCAAAATAACATAAATGGTGGGTTTTGCTGAATCAGGTTTTAGAAAACACCGTCTACAAAAGCAGTTTTTCCTTATTTATTCTTCATCCTCTTAAAACCCCTTAACTTGTTACCCTAGTCTTCCATCACTGATTGTTCAAATTCATGAGCATTGAAAGGCACAGGTTAATAGCCGAATCACTTTTTGAACCCATGATGATGAGGTCTACCCCTTCTTTGGCAATTTCGGCAACTATAGATTTATAGGTATGTCGTGACCTGTGCAAAATCATGCTGTTTGGCTATTTCGTTGGCTACTTCAAGGGCATAGGATGCATCTTTTGAAAAGTCGGTTGGAACAAGTATCTTCTTCATCTTCTTAATTTTGAAACTGTTTCAAAATTCAGGAATTCAGTTTTTAAAAACTTATGACGTAAATCATCCTATGAAATGATAGTGATTAACTGAACTTCGATCCGTGATGACAGTCGGTATGCTTTTAAAAAGAATGGAATATACTGCGGAGCTAAAATTTGCGTTTTACTGGCACTTTCCCGTTATTATCTTTACGCCGGTCAGAATAATTGATGGCTTCTTTAGAAGGATAATGAACATTATAAACTGGTATTATCATTAATTTTCCAATCAAAAATTACTTGTTTCAAAGTATTTCAAAAATCAAAATAACTTAGATTTGATCAAAAGAATCAAAAGTTTCCATTTATAAAAAAGTAAAATAGGATTAAGGATTTAATCTTCTGCTATGGTTAAAAATAAGAATCCATATACAAGTGTGTTGTTATTCAGAAGTTTATGGCTTTGTGTGATATTCTTTTTTTCAGCGGTTTCCGTTGCTGTTTCTCAGGAAGGTGATTTTACGTTCCGACACTTCTCTATTTCAGATGGTCTGTCTCAAAGTTCTGTAATTTCAATTATGCAGGATAAAAAAGGACTGATTTGGTTTGGGACGAGAGATGGACTGAATAAATATGACGGACAAAAATTTACAGTTTATAAACACGATAAAAACGACTCTTCCAGCATCAGTAATAACGACATCACCTCGATCATTAAAGATGCTAAAGGTGACTTGTGGATAGGGACTTTCAATGGCCTGAATAAATATAATTATAGCAAAGACAGGTTTGAACAATTTTTTAACAATACAGCAGATTCAACTACAATTTCTGATAACAGCATTTGGACAATATTTGAATCTGACAATGGAGATATTTGGGTAGGTACCGCCAATGGACTCAACCGATACAATAAAAGTGAAGGGAAATTTGAACGTTTTTATCACGACCCGAAGAACAAGCACAGCCTTTCTGACAACTATATTGTTGACATTTTTCAGGACAGTGAAGGAATGATATGGATCGCCACTGCTGAGGGGCTGAATAAAATGAATGTGGATAATGGGGGCAGGGCCTATTTTGTAAGATACCTCCATCAGTCGGGGGATACCACTAGTTTGAGCGATAACTATACGCAAACTATTGCTGAAGATGCCAACGGAAATTTGTGGATAGGAACGAAATACGGAGGGTTGAATAAATTTAATAAAAGGACGAATTCATTCGAGGTGTTTAAACACGATCCTGAAATACCAAATTCAATAAGTAATAATGATGTCAGGTGTTTATCATTTGACAAAACAGGAAAACTCTGGATAGGGACCTATTCCGGCCTTAATTTAATGAAGGTCAAGGAGAAGCACTTTCATAGATTTTTAAATGATAAAGATGATCCGAATACTTTGAGCAAAAATTCAGTAAAGTCAATGTTTATCGATGTTAACGGGTCTTTATGGGTAGGAACTTATTACGGTGGCATTAACCTGCTGGATCCTCAAAACAGCAACTTCAGGAATTATAAGTACCAGCCCAATTTAACCAGCCTGAATTTCGAAGTGATAAGCGCCATTATAGAAGACAAGGAAGGTAATGTTTATTTTGGGACAGAAGGCGGAGGAGTAAATGTGTTAGACAGCAGAACCAAAAAATTTAACTATATAAAAAGAGACAATACCGCAAATGCAATCAGCAATAACAATATTAAGTCGCTTTATTTAGATAAAAAGGAACATTTGTGGATCGGTACTTATAATGGAGGGTTAAATATTTTCAACTTAAAAACCGGCGCTGTAAGCCATTACAAGAATGACCCTAAAAATAAGGCTTCCCTCAGTGATAATGACATATATTCCATAGTTCAGCAAAATGATAGTTTATTCTGGCTGGGTACGCATGGTGGAGGGCTAAATTTATTTAACCGTAATTCGGGGCGGTTTACTCATTTCAGGGAAGGTTTGTCGCCCCGTCTTACCAGTGATTTGATCCGCGTACTTTTTAAAGATTCAAACGGTAATCTTTGGATAGGCACGCAATATGGGTTGAATTTTTTATCTCATAAAGACATCAGTACAAACAATGTCAAGTTTAAAAATTATTTCTATGACTGGAAGAAACTGACCGGCGAGGATATATTGACAATTTTTGAAGATAGCCAGTCAAGAATATGGGTGGGAACCAACGAATCAGGATTGAACCTGTTGGATCCCAAAACCGACAAGTTCCTGAACTTCAGCCTATACAAAATATCCGGATCTACAACCAACGTCGTACATGGGATTCTTGAAGATAACAGCCAAAGCTTGTGGCTTAGCACCAACCAGGGAATAATAAAGCTTAATCCTAATGACAGTACTTTTAAAAAGTTTGACGAGTCGGATGGCTTGGTTGCGAATGAGTACAACAATAGTTCCTGCTTGAAAAATAGCAAAGGGGAAATGTATTTTGGCAGCTTTCAAGGTGTTACGAATTTCCATCCCGACAGTATCATTACCAATAAGCACGCGCCACCGGTTGTACTCACTGATTTTAAACTATTCGGACAGTCTATAAAAGCAGGAAGCAAAGATGGCGTGTTGGATAGGATCATTTCCAACACCAGGAAAGTAGCCCTTGAATATGATCAAGCCATATTTACCATAGGGTTTGCCATTCCTAATTATATCAATCCCGACAAAAACTTTTATGCCTACAGACTAAAAGGGCTGGAGGAGCAGTGGAACATATCCTCCGACAATAGCGCTACTTATACCATTCAAAGGCCGGGCGATTATGTGTTTGAAGTGAAAGGTGCAAATAATGACGGCGTATGGAATACAGAGCCCACCACATTAACGGTAACGGTGAATCCTGCTCCCTGGAGAACCTGGTGGGCGTTCCTTGCTTATGGAATCATAATTTCAATTGCCCTCTATCTGCTTGTCAATATTATTTTATCCAGATCTAAATTAAAGCATGAACTTGACCTGGAGCATGTAAACAAGGAAAAGCAAGAGTCGCTTAACCAGATGAAACTTCAGTTCTTTACTAATATTTCTCATGAATTCAGAACTCCCCTGGTTTTAATATTGGGCCCGTTGGAACAAATGATTACTAATTACAGGGGCAGCAATAAATTATACAAACAACTCGTGGCCATTGAAAAAAACGCGAACCGGCTTCTCAAGCTTATTGACCAGTTAATGGACTTCAGAAAGTTTGAAAATAAACATTTCCAACTAAGGGCAGCAGAAGGCAACATAGTGGATTTTGTAAAAGAGATCTACCTTTCTTTTAAGCAATTTGCTAAGGTACACGGCTTTAACTATGAATTTAGCAGCCAAACCGATTCGATTATGCTTTGGTTTGATCGTGATAAAATGGAAAGAGTAGTATTTAATCTTATTTCCAATGCCTTCAAATATACTCCTGAAGAGGGAAGTATTGCTGTGTCGGTCAGACAGTTACATGATGTAGTTGAAATTACAGTAACTGATAATGGCGTGGGCATGGAACAGGAACATCTCGATAAAATTTTTGAAAGGTTTTATGAAGTGGAGCCTTCCAAGAATTTATTAAATACCAAATACAATAAAGGTACAGGTATTGGACTAGCACTTACCAAAGGCATTGTTGATCTGCATTTTGGAAAAATAAATGTCGAAAGTAAAAAAGACATCGGAAGTACTTTTACCGTGAAACTGCCTCTGGGAAGCAGCCATTTAAAAGAAACGCAAATAATAAAAGACTTTAAGAATAGTGAGGATATTACCAATTATGAGATAAAGTCTTACCTGGCCGATCAGGCGGAGGAGTTCGTTAATATTCCTGATCTTCCTGTAGATGGCCCTACTTTATTGATAGTAGAAGACAATGATGAAGTCAGGAAATACCTTGTGATGATTTTTAAAGATCAATACAATGTAAAAGAGGCAGCTAATGGTAAAGAAGGATTAAAACAAGCGTTGCAAATTATGCCTGATATTATCCTCAGTGACGTAATGATGCCCGAAATGGACGGTATTGAATTTTGTTCACAGGTTAAATCAAATTTAAAAACAAGTCACATCCCTTTTATCCTGCTTACAGCCCGGACTTCCCTTATATTTAAATTTGAAGGATTGGAAATGGGGGCGGATGATTATATCAATAAGCCTTTTAATGTCAAAGAGCTTCAGATAAAAGTAAGAAACCATATTAAGGCCCAAAAGAAGCTAAAAGAGAAGTTTACAAGTGAATCGATAGTTAAACCAAGTGAAATTACCGTATCGTCCATAGATGAGAAAATGCTTGAAAAAGCGCTTAAAATAGTGGATGAAAATATATCAAATGAAATGTTTGATATACCCACTTTCTGTGAAGAGCTTGGCGTGAGCCGGACAATGCTTTTTGCAAAAATAAAAGCGTGGACAAATCTTACCCCCAATGAATTTATCCAGGTAATGAGGATAAAAAGAGCGGCTCAGTTGCTGGAACAAAACAAGCTTAATGTTGCCCAAATAGGCTTTAAAGTAGGCTTTAGAAATCCAAAGTATTTCAGCAAATGTTTTCAGCGCTATTATACCGTGACGCCGACAATATATGCGAAAAAGTTTTCCGATCCGGATGAAATCGAAGCGACCGAAGATTAAATATTTTATTCGCCAGGTATCTTTAATGTCTATCTAACCTTTGAACAATAATTACCCCTTTTCAGGACTCCTGAAGTCATTTTAGGACTTTTGTATACCCAATTCTGAACTTTCGTGTATTTGGATTAGCCTAGTTTTAGGAATAAATCAGGCTATAAAAATATCCTTATCCGGGCGACATCACCATCTTTTGAAATTGCGCAAATCCGAAAAGATAAAATGTATTAAAAAGATTGGTCCGGTCATAAGTAGTGATATTAAAAAGGTCGATCCCTTTGCACGGGACAGTGAAAGTTAAAAAAGCAAATTTCTGATAATGAAAAAAAGATTTAGTGGAACGATAGTAATGTTATGGGCATTTATAGTATTCATGTTTCTCCTGATTATATACCTGACATATTAAAGTGTGGGAAAAGCTTTTATATAGAGCTACATGCTTGCAATTTCTGCTTTTAAATTAAAATAGAACAATTGGCCTGGACTTAAATACATGATAATTAGTGCAGTAGGACGTCCTTTAATTCTTGTTAAAATAGGTTAATAATCGGGATAATTAATTGATCAATGAGATGTTTAAAACCTATAAAATTGTCTTTACGAAACAAGGTATTCTTCAATATACCGGGAATGTGGGGTTGTTCACCAGAAGAATATCAAAAGACATTGTCCTTCGAACTCAAAATATAGAGGAGTATCCTTAGAATAAATTATTAACACATGAAGCAAACTTTATTAAACCTTCAAATCAATTTAATTAAATGAATAAACAACTAAGATGAATTAAGTTTTTAACAAAAATTATGAAGAACTACATAATTAAAAACCCCAATTACTTAAAGCCTATAATATGAAAAGAAAATTTACACAATGGTCAAGTAAAGTCACCTTCGGGCTGATACTGTATAGCCTGTGTTTTTCGGTCAATGCGCTAAGCAATGAACCGGATGCTAATAAATTAAATAAGGAGAAGTCTGTATCCATAGAGGCCACCATAACTGGTAAAGTTGTTTCTGATACCGGTGAAGAATTACCCGGTGTAAGCATTGTGGTACAAGGCACAACCATTGGTACGATAACTAATGTAAATGGTGCCTACTCTATTGAAGTTCCTGATGCCAGTGATACACTTGTGTTTTCCTTTGTAGGGTATGTTACTGAAGTGGTGGCCATCAGTAACAGATCGGAGATTAATGTTACGCTTTCTCCTGATATTACCCAGTTGTCAGAGCTAGTGGTGGTTGGTTACGGTACCCAGAAAAAAAGGGATGTAACCGGCGCGATTTCGTCTGTAGATGCAGAATCTATTGCAGAAAGACAGCCTACTAATGTTTTTGAAGCCATTCAAGGTCAGGCAGCGGGTGTACAGATTAATACGGACACACGGCCTGGCGGTGACGCTACCATCAGGATCAGAGGTACGTCTACGATAGGTGGCGGAGTGGATCCTCTTTTCATAGTAGATGGTGTTCCGATGAGTAATATCAATACCGTGAATCCCAATGATATTCAATCTGTTGAAATATTGAAAGATGCTGCTTCCGCTGCGATCTATGGTTCACGTTCTGCAAATGGTGTGGTTATTATTACAACCAAAAAAGGTGTGGAAGGAAAGCCGAAAATAGACGTTCGTTACAATACAATGTTTAGCACTTTGTCCTATAAACTTCCTCAGGCTACTGCCGATGACCGTCGGATCTTTGACAGAAAAAGAACAAGCAGCAGTGATTTGCCTTCTTTAAATGCAGATTCATTAAACCCTTCCTACAATGCAGACAATGACTTACAGTCTATGTTAACCAGGACGGCGAGAAGGCATCAGGTTGATTTTTCGGTCAGCGGCGCAAGCGATAAGCTAAATTATTATACAAGCATAGGTTATCTGGATGACGAAGGGATCATTATAAACAGTTGGGCGAAATTGATCAGGGCCAGAATTAATATCGATTATAAAGCCTCTAAAAGATTTACATACGGTAACAGAATAAGTTTTTCTCATGAAACGGAAAACCGGATCAATGAAGGACGGGTACTGGAACAAGCCATGCAAAGGCCTCCAACCTTCCAGGTGTATTTTCCTGATGGATCATTTGCACCAACTTTAGGCGGACGTAGAAATCCTGTTGCTTTTGCCGTACTTCAAAAGAATGAGTATAAAGATTATAGTGCAAATGTCTATAATTATATATCCTTCAAAATTACTGATGACCTGAAGTTAACCTCCGATTTTAACATCAGGGGCAGATATAATGAACATTTGTCTTTCACACCTGCATTGATAGAAGGTCCGGAGGGCGGCTATGACAATGCCTTTGATACTTATTGGATGCAGCAAAATTATTTGAATTATGATAAGGAATTCGGCAATCACACGATCAATGCAGTACTGGGAATGAGCGCAGAAAAATGGGTAGATCGAAATATGCAGATTGAAGGTGAAAATTATGTAACTGAATCAGTGTTAACGACCAACGCCATACAGGATAAATCACTTGCTGATATCTATAATAATGAAGTAAGACATACCTTGGCTGGTTTCTTCGGAAGATTGGGATATAATTTTAAAGGTAAATATATCTTGAATGCTACCGTTCGACGAGACGGATCTTCCAGGTTTGGAAGCGAGAATCGTTGGGGAACTTATCCATCAGCGTCTGTTGGGTGGAGGTTTAACGATGAGTCATTCATGTCCTGGACGAATAGCTTTCTACAAGATGGAAAGTTGAGAGCCAGTTATGGTGAAACAGGAAATGAAAGAATTGATGATTATCTGGCCCTGGAGCGATATCAATTCGGTACCAACTACTACAATGGTGTATCTGGGATTGTTCCGGTTGATGTACTTAGTAATGACGAGCTAAGCTGGGAAACAACAAAACAAATGGATATCGGAATGGACCTGACATTCTTAAACAACCGAGTGTCTTTTGTGGCAGATTACTATAGGAAAACGACTGAAAATCTTTTATACCGTGCGCCTTTGCCTTCTGAAACAGGATACTCAGAAACTCCGGTTAACATTGGTACAATTGAAAATGAAGGATTTGAGTTTATGATAAATACATTTCCGGTCAGAAATAGCGAGATAACCTGGAATTTGTCATACAATATGGCCTTTAATAATGACAAAGTGAAAGAACTTTATAAAGGCCTTCCAATAATAGAGGATGGCAGATGGTTTGTGGAAGAAGGAGGCCGTTTAGGAAACTTCTACGGTTGGCAAGCCCTAGGCGTTTACCAATATGATGAGTCTAACGCATGGACAGCAGATTGGAAACAACTGGATCCTGTTTTTATCGAAGGCGCTTTCACAGGTCAATATTTATTGAATGGGCAACCTTACACAGGAGACGTTCATCAACTGGAAACAGAAGGTGAAGTTTCAGGAGGGGGAGATATGATCTGGTTAAATGCCAATGGCGAGGACAACGAAATTAATGAAGAGGACAAAATAATTCTGGCCAATGCACAGCCTAAGTTTACTGCAGGCTTGTATAATCAGGTTTCTTATAAAGGATTTAGTTTGTCTTTTAATATTTATGTACAGTGGGGAAATACGATCTATAACAGAGGCCGTAGAAACCAAAGTACCTTCAACGGTACCAACCTGACTCCGGATAAATACATCATCAGGAATGCCTGGGAAAATCCCGGAGATGTTACCAATGTGCCAAGAATTCCCGATGCCAGCAATATGGATAATATGAGAGAACTCAATACTCTATTTCTGGAAGACGGTTCTTTTATTCGCCTGAGAAATGTAAAACTGACTTATAATTTAGATCCGTCTTTGGCAGAGAAGTTTAGAGTTAAGGGACTAAATGTATATGTATATGGCAACAATCTGGTAACCTGGACAAACTACTTATGGTATGATCCTGAAATTCCAATGGGTAATCCGCTGAGCATGGGACAGGACAATGGCAGGTATCCAAGAAGCAGGCAAATAGGCGCCGGTATAAATGTTAACTTCTAAAAATGTATAAGATGAAATAGCCATGATTATAAATCACTCAAACGAGGATGAATATCTAGTGGCGTATTCCATCTGGCAACTAAAAATAATTATATACAGATGAAAAAAATATTATATATAGGTTTAATTCCGCTTATCCTTTTAACCTCCTCATGTGAAGACTTTCTGGATGAGCAACCTGTTTCTGAGCTTTCTGCTGACAAGTTCTGGAAATCAGAAGGAGATATCAGGGCGGGTATAGCAGGAATGTATGATGGATTTCAAGGGGTGGTTAGCGGCACCCATATTGAATGGGGCGGAGCGCGTTCCGATAATTGGACTCACGGCGGTACTTCTACTGAAGCGACTGATTTTACCAATAACTCTTTACAATCCGGATTGGATGAAGTCGATTGGTCACAGTTATATACCACGATCCATAGGGCTAACTTAGCCATTAAATACCTCCCTACAATCACTGGCGGAGACATCAGCGAAACCAATAAAAATAATTACCTGGCCCAGGCGTATGCCATGCGTGCTTATTGCTACTTCTTAGGAGCAAAAATATGGGGAGATGTTCCGCTGATACTTCAGCCGATTTCAGACAGGGATTTCAAACCTACCCGCACGGCTGTTGATGTAGTGCTTGACAGTGTTATTGTAGACTTGGATAAAGCGCTGGAATTGGTAAATCCCGATAATGATAATGTTTTTGAGATCAATATAGGTGGAATATTGGCAATGCAAACAGATGTTTATATGTGGCAGCACGACTACCAAAAAGCCATTGAAGCCACCGACAAACTTATTGATCTAGGTCGTTATGATTTGGCTGAAAATGCTTCGGATTGGAAAGAAATGCTTATCGATCCGAATACTTCCAATGAACCCATCTGGGCCATTTATTGGCTTATATTAGAAGATGGCGGTAGCGGAATTGCAGACAAAATAGGATCTTCTGATCATACAAGTCCTTTTATCATTGACCCTAATCTTGTGGTTAAATGGAGCCAGCAAAAAGGGGATTATAGAAGGGGATTAACTTATGATACACTTGCCGCACAATCTGATGACGGTGCGCAGGATACGTGGAAGTATTATCCTCTTGATCCGGTATCAAAAGAGCCAGGTCAGTCGGTACCCAAAGGAGATTTTGCGGAAATAAGGCCTTGTATATATCGTCTTGCTGATATCTTGCTGCTTCGCGCTGAAGCATTCAATCAGTTGAGTAATGAACCGGGAGCGGTAACACTTTTAAACGAGGTTAGGGTCGCAAGAGGTTTGGATGGAGTTGAGGAAGATGATTTTAATACAATAGAAGAGCTGGAAACAGCCATTCTGGATGAACGCCAATTTGAGCTTTTTGCTGAAGGGAAAAGATGGTTCGACTTGAGAAGAACAGGACGTGTAGCAGAGGTGATGAATCCACTACTTGATAAAAGAGCCGTATCAGGAGAAACAGTTACAAAGTTTATTGAAAATGATCCGCGATTCTTATTTCCTATATTCGAAGAGGTGCTAATTGCCAATCCGAAGTTAGAACAGAATGTGCCTTATTCAAGATAACCTTAAAATTTAAAAGACATACATATGAAATTGTTATATAAATTAAAATACTGTATCATTTTCTCTGCTGCTGTAGTATTCAGCGGCTGTGAAATTGCAGGACTGAAACTTCAGGAGGATGTGAAATATGAATATCATGTGCTGGATCCAAAAGTTAATATGACGGCACTGGAGTTTATGAATTTGCCGCGCGAAGATACCGTTTTTGAGCTCATGCAGGAAGGTATTAAATACGCTGGACTGGAAGCGGAGTATTCCAAACCCAACAGAACGTTTTTGTTCCTAACGAATGAAGCTATCCGTGAGTATAATGATGACGGAAGTATAAATGATGATTCTTATTTTGGGTACAATGTACTGCCTGGCGGTGAAGCAGCTACTAAATGGGAAGATTATCCTGTGGAAGAAGTAAGGGATTTTTTCTTATACCACATCATTGACAGCGTTTATTCCTATGATAATTTAGGTCCTGAAAACCTTGAGGTAAATACCTTACTGGATGCCCCGGATAATAAGGCCTATTTGAAGATAATGAATGCACGTAATTCCAAGCTGAGGGTAAACGACCGACCTTTTACAATAAAGTATGCGGAGGCCCGAAGCAGTAATATTCAAGTTACCAATGGGGTTGTTCATGCATTTGCCGACTTTGTGGTTCCAGGCACTTTAGATGAATAATAGGGTTTCAGAAAAGGTTCATCTCGTATTGGAGATGAGCCTTTTTTTATTTTTATCGACCCAGTTATGGTAAACAATGTGGATCAGGACTGTTCTTCCTACCTGATAACATTCGCCGACCTGCTTATTCGCCGTTGAGTTATAATTTGGCCGCTCTCATCCCGTGAAGAAGATAGCGGACGGAAAGAGAAATTCAATGATTTGATTTAGCCAGGCTCTCTGTTAAAGTGAGAAGGGAAGTTTTTAAAAATTATGATATAATGATTCGATTAAAACTGAAGGTATTTGTTTTTATTTCTATTTTATTTTTAGCATATCGGCCAGCTCAGTCCCAGGATTCCCACAATATTAGATTGAATACTGGCTGGGAATTTTTGAAAAGTGATTTAGGCGGCATTTGGGAGGCAGTCAGACCCGTTGAAGAAGGAAGACCTGAAACAGTGCCTATGTGGGAACGGGTAAATTTGCCCCATAGTTTTAATGCATTCGATGCTGTAGATCCTGACGTAAACTATTATCAGGGACCTGGTTGGTACCGTACCTCAATTGAGGTGAATAATCCTTATAAACAAGGCAGAACAATATTACATTTCGAAGGCGCCGGACAAAAAACGGAGGTTTATGTATATACAACCAAAGTAGGATCACATGTAGGAGGTTATGATGAATGGTCCGTTGATATTACCGAAGCTGTAGAAGCATTTAAAAAAACGGATGCTTTTAAAACCCGGTTTAAAGGCAAAGTGCCTGTTGCAATTCGCTGCGACAATTCCAGGGATTTGGAAATGATTCCTTCCGATCTTTCGGATTTTAATGTATATGGAGGAATTTACCGCTACCTCAACTTAACTTATGTACCGGCACTTTCTATCGACAAGATTTTTGCTTATGCAGAAGTGGACAAGGAGGGTAAAGCAGGAAAATTAAGCGTGCGCACCCGGTTATACAATCCTACCAATATTAATGCTTCGGATATGGAGGTCCTTGTGCTGGATCCCAGGGGAAAAACTGTGGGGAAATTTAATGGAAAGCTGACCTCCTTTTCGGAAGATAAAATTATCTGGAGTACAACGATCAGAAAACCGCAATTATGGTCACCGTTAGCTCCATCTTTATACACAGTTGAGATAAAGCTAAAAACTTCGTTGGGAACGCACATTCAAAAAGAGAAGATCGGATTTCGTCATTTTGAATTTATAAAAAAAGGCCCTTTTCATTTAAATGGAGAACGGCTTTTATTAAGAGGCACCCATCGTCACGAAGACCATGCAGGCGTAGCCAATGCCATGACTGAGGACCAAATGCGCGAAGAGATGATCATGATGAAAGATATGGGCGTTAATTTTATTCGCTTGGGACATTATCAGCAATCACGCATTATATTAGAGCTTTGTGATAGTTTGGGCATCCTGGTATGGGAGGAAATACCATGGTGTCGTGGTGGACTGGGAGGAGAAGTATATAAAGAACAAGCACGGCGTATGCTCACCAACATGATCGAACAGCACTATAATCATCCATCGGTTATTATCTGGGGACTGGGCAATGAAAATGACTGGCCCGG
>DASPJL010000044.1:0-59340 GCA_035628645.1 Cytophagales bacterium
GAACACCAAATGCAGAGATCACAAAATCAGACAATAGGTCTAAAACCTTGAACCGGAAAGGTGCATCTCTGCATCGGTGATGTGCCAAATAAAATTCTGAAATTTTATTTAATTGTAATACTTGTCAAACTTAAAGGAACCTGAATTTATGGGATGAATGGAATTATTGGAATTAGTGCCAGAGACATCATTCTCTGCCGTCATTGCGAGGCACGAAGCAATCTGCCGCGACCTGTCTTCAATAAATTCTCTGTGCCGCCCACTTCTCAAGTTCCCGGTATTGCGAGGTACGAAGCAATCTGTTTCTAACTGGTAAAAACACCTTTCTATTTAAGAGATTTTTGGAACTTCCGGCAGATTGCTTCGCGAAGGGGCTCGCAATGACGGCGGTTTATTAGGGGGCTCGCAATGACGGAGATTTATTAGGTGACTAGCAATGACGGAGATTTAATTTCTTTGCCGTCATTGCGAGGCACGAAGCAATCTGTCGCGACCTGCTTTCGATAAATTCTCTGTGCCTCCCATTAATGAGGTTCTGAGAATTGCGAGGTACGAAGCAATCCTTTGGATTATTGTCTTGAACTGTGATGGGTGTGTTTTATATGATGGGCATGATGTTGCTATATATTATGCCTCTCCTGATATGAGTAATATCGCCATTTTTCATTTCGAAGAAAGCCTCTATTTAAAATATTTTTGCAACTTCAAGCAGATTGCTTCGCGAAAGGGTTCGCAATGCGCAATGACGGCGGTTTATTAAGGGGTTGTCTGAACCTGAATTTATGAAATGAGTGGAATTTTTGAAATTGGCGCTAAAGTGGCTGACTTTTTCTTGTTCTTCCCACAAGTTCCCCTTCGGGGATGACAGTAGCAGAGGTGGTCTCTTTTTCAGGATGACAGTAGCGGAGGGTTTCTTCTGCGGGGATGACGGTGGGTGATGTGGTCTTGCTAAATGATGGGAATTCACCTTTCGCTTTCGATCTTTTCCTTGAGGCTTTCCGGGGCAAGTACTTTTAGTTTTTTGCCATAACTTAGGATGACGCTTGTTAATTCAAAATTGGGTATGAGTTTGAGTTCAATCCTGAATTCAACTTCATTGTCCAGAAGAATTTTCTGGGAATGGTGGATAGATTGGGTCTTTAAATAGGGGGCATATTCGGGACGGAAAGATAAAACGATTTGTTCTATGGGGCCGGTGGCAACCGTGACACCTAGTATGTTTTCAAAGTATTCAGAAGGCTCTTCCAAGGGATTCTCTTTATAATAGAGGAGCGCTGGCTCAAGTTTTATAATACGGTCCAGGGCAAAGGTTCGTAACTCCTCCAATTCTTCATGGAGACAAAGAAGATACCAGCGATTCCTGTATTCCTTTAGGTAATAGGGATGAACAAGGTAATCAGACGGCTGGTCACTATTGAACTTCTGATACTTGATTTTAAGGGGTTGTTTTGCTCTTATATAATTGATCAAAGGGTCTATAAATTCCTCGCCTTTATAATAAGGCGCTTTTTCGAAATCGATGATTGAGGAAGTATCATACTGTCTGGTGACTTGTGAACCTACCCTAAGCAGCTTATCCACTACAGATTCAAATTCTTTGAAAGCGCTTTTATATTTTAAAAAGGATAGGGAGTTTGCCAGGATCTTAAACTCTGCTTTGGTAAGAGGAACATTTTCGATTGAATAATCAGGGTCAGTATAATAGTATCCTTTATTCCGGTTACAAAATTCTATAGGAGCAAAAAAGCCTAGGTTTCCATCGTACTTCATAAGCTCCACATCGTAAGATATTGTCCTTACGGAAACCACGATATCGTATTTTTCGAGTTCATCCAAGATCTCCTGCCGTGTCCAGTATTTTTTTCGTCTGCTTGAAAGACATTTATTGATGATTCTAAATCTTGTAAACTGGTTTTTACTTGTTGACATGTTAATTGGAAATTAAAATTAATGGCTATTTTTAAAATTATACTTTTCTAATACTTAATTGCATCGCGACCAAAGAGGAACCGAGACAGTACCGTAACAGTACCGAGAGAGAACCAAGGGAAAGCCCTCTTATAAAAAATAACTATTCTGGCCCCTCTAATCATCCCGTTCAGCAGTTACCTCTCCTTGAAATGAAAATGGGCGACACGCCTGGAAAGAGCAGCAATGTTAATTTCGTTTGTTTTATTTCCCCTAAAGGTACCTTCTAGTCACGCCTTTAGCCAGTTGCCGCAACATTTTAAAATGCCCTCCATCATGTAATTACAAAAAAAATAAAAAAAAATTAATAAAAAAATAATGGTTGCAATCTCCTTGCAACCGCCCCGGTTAATTTTGAATTGTAATTAATTTTTAACTAAAACAATAATTTAAAAATCATGAAAAAACAAATTTCATTACTCAAAGTTCAAGCAACGCTTGATGGTGTTACCTTTTACCAGAGAAAGGGTGTAAATCTTGTAAGAATGGCCAGCGGGCCTAGCAAAGATCAGATTCTAACTTCTCCAAGCTTTGAAAAGCTGAGAAAGAATATGTCGGAATTTGGTGCGGGAATGAAGCCCATCAAGGCTTTTTATAAGGGACTGAAAAAGAATGATCGTGTGGCGATTGGCAGCAAATTGTCCCTGAAACTTGCCAAAATCTTCAGGTCCATAATTAGCAGGTATCCGGGTGAACGTGGGCAAAGACCTCTTCAAATCTCTATGCACAAGGCCTTGCTGGCAGGAGTTGATCTAAAGGATAATTTACTATTGGACGATGTGTTTTCTGCTCCTTTTTCTTTATCAGCAAATGCTACAAGAAATGAAGTTACACTTACGGTTGCGCCTTTTGTAATTGGTAATCATGTAGAAAGGCCAACGGATGCCACCCATTTTCAACTGGTAAATTATGCGCTTGCGCTGTCCGATTATGCTTTTAGCAATGAAGATAAATCGTATAATCCGGTCAATTTGCCTTTTAATGGAAAGTACGCGAGGGCCGTTTCTGATTTCATTGCGCTTGATGATGCATTAAGCCCGAACATCTCCGTGGTAGCAACCCTCCCCGAAATTGCCGCATTGAATGATACTACTTCGCTATTAAGTTTGGTAGGTATCCGATTCTATGAAAAAATAGAGGAGAATTACTATGCTACTCCTACCAATGCAGCGATGAGTATTGCTGAAGTGTTTTAAGAAACCTATAAGTTTTTTAACGACATACTTATGCCATAATTTAAAAAGCCTCCTGGTATTCAGGAGGGCTTTTTTTGCTAAGAGAAATAATCTGCCATTTCTTAAAATACAAAGCGATTACTCAGCAAAGGAGGTCGCAATACGATGTAAATAAAGTGGCAACATTTAAAATTATCTTAAAATCAAAAGCTGACAGAGATTGCTGAAAGCTTAAAGCTAAAATCATGAAAAAAAACAAATACGCGCTCGTCCTCTCCGGAGGCGGATTTAAAGGTGCCTTTCAGGCTGGCGCCATAAAGTATATGCAAGAAAACTGGCAAGTCATTACAGGCGAAACCACACCCATGAAATTTGATATCGTCGCCGGTGTGTCTGTCGGTTCCCTCAATGGGGCGCTGGTCGCTATGGATAAACCGGACGTGATGGTCGATCTCTGGAACCGGGTTGGCGAGAATATAGAAGAGATCTATACGTCGGATTTTATAGATACCAAAGCCAAGGGTGACAAGCTAAAGGTGAAGGTGGATATGAAAAAACTTAAACAGAAGTTTCTGCCGGAGTTCGATCCTGAGCTGGGGTTCTGGGAAATAGTGGGGGCTATACTAAGTAAAGAAAAGCAGGAAAAACTGATCGGGCAAATACTGGGCAAAATGGGAGAGCAGGTAAAAAAGAACCTCTCCGGCTTTAAAGCAATTGCAGACAATAAACCTTTACACAAGCTGCTCACCCAATACCTGGATTTGCAGAAGATACCTGACGGCACGACCTTCCTGTGCGGATCGGTGTCGCTTACCAATGGCGGATATTATTGCCATGTACACACCGACTTTAACGATAACCGCGAATTTGTAAAGGCTGTTCTCGCTTCCACGGTAATGCCTATCGTGTGGGAACCGGTGGAAAGCGTAACCAGCAAATACGATAAGGCGACTTACCTCGTGGATGGCGGATTAAGGAACGTATCTCCTCTAAGTGATGTGATTGACCTGATCCATGCCGATAAAGAGGATGCGTCTTACAGGATCTTCATTATCAACTGCAATGCAGGAAAGGTAGAACTGCGGCAGCATCCTGAAAAAATGAACATAGCAGAAATTGCGCTAAGGTCCATCAATGACATTGCCCTTACGGAAATCTTCAACAACGATTTGTCGGATTTTGTGCGGATCAATGACCTGATGAAGCAGACCCTTGAGCAGAACATTGACGTGGATTTGAAAAACTATAATTATTACAAGGGCGAAAGAACCGATGATTCCCTCAAGTACTTCGATTCCTGTATTATCCAACCCGACTTGTCTGCCCTTGGCGATACCCTGGTAGCACATCCGGCCCTCATTGAGAAAAGAATGAAACATGGCTGGGAGAAGGCGAAGGGGGCGTTTGCAAGTGTTGAATGCCAGATATAAAATGTTGAATGTTAAATGTTGAATGTTGAATTAAGCGCCAACCAGCGCTGTTGCAAAATCGTAATTTTAAAGGGGTCTGCTTTTTGGCAGGCCTTTTTTTTGTCGATTTTTTTTTCTGAATTGGGAGGAATGGGATTAAGGGATTTTAGGATTATGTTAAAAATGGACTTCGTAATTTCTTGTCGTCATTGCGAGGCACGAAGCAATCTGCCGCGATCTGCCATCGATAAATTCTCTGTGCCGCCCATTAATCAAGTTCCGACTATTGCGAGGTACGAAGCAATCTGTATCTAACTGGTAAAAACACCTTTCTATTTAAGAGATTCCTGGGACTTCTGACAGATTGCTTCGCGAAGGGGCTCGCAATGACGGCGGTTTATTAGGTGGTTTTGTCAGAACTTGAATTTGTGGAATGAGTGGAATTTTTTGGAATTAGTGCCAGAGACATCATCATTCTCTGCCGTCATTGCGAGGCACGAAGCAATCTGCCACGACCTGCCTTCGAAAAATTCTCGATGCCGCCCATTAGTCAAGTTCCTAGGATTGCTAGGTACGAAGCAATCTGTTTCAAACTGGTAAAAACACCTTTTTATTTAAAATATTTTTGGAACTTCAGACAAATTGCTTCGCGAAGGGCCCGCAATGACGGATATTTATTAAGCTTTTGCTTTGTCTGAACCTAAATTTATGGAATGAGTGGAATTTTTTGGAATTAGTGCCAGAGACATCATCATTCTCTGCCGTCATTGCGAGGCACGAAGCAATCTGCCGCGACCTGCCTTCGAAAAATTCTCGATGCCGCCCATTAGTCAAGTTCCCAGGATTGCGAGGTACGAAGCAATCTGTTTCTAACTGGTAAAAACACCTTTCTATTTAAAAGATTTTTGGGACTTCCGGCAGATTGCTTCGCGAAGGGGGCTCGCAATGACGGCGGTTTATAAGGCGATTTCGTCTGAATTGGGATGGATGAGGATTAAGGGATTTAAGGATTAAGTTGGAAGAGACATCATCATTCTTTGCCGTCATTGCGAGGCACGAAGCAATCTGCCACGACCTGCCTTCGAAAAATTCTCGATGCCGCCCATTATTCAAGTTCCCGGTATTGCGAGGTACGAAGCAATCTGTTGGGTTTCTGCGACTATTTTTTTACTTTTTCTATCTAAGAGATTCCTGGGACTTCAGGCAGATTGCTTCGCGAAGGGGCTCGCAATGACGGCCAGTTTCTGCTATTGAAGTGGCGCAAATAAAACCATTTGCCGTTTGTTCAACTATCTCTGTGTTTACACCTAAGCAGCAGAAATTATTAATATTTTTTTGAAAAAACTTACTCCATATAATAAAATTAATATTCAAAGACATCTCCTTTATTTATAATATTGCATTTTTTCTAATAATGCACAATTCTCGTTTTTATTTTAAAAACCTCGATGCCCTAAGGACTTTAGCTGCCTTGTCGGTTTTTTTAAGGCATAGTCCCATTAATAATCTAATGCATTCTATTCCTGGCGTATCGGTAGTATGGGCGGGCCTTAGTTCTGGGGATCTGGGAGTTCAATTTTTCTTTATTCTAAGTGGATTTTTAATCACTTTTTTAATCTTACTAGAAGAACAGAATCAAAATAATTTTAACATAAAGAACTTTTATATAAGGAGGATATTAAGGATATGGCCATTATACTATGGCGTAGTATTGCTAGGGTTGTTTGTAATTCCCGTTGTAATTAATAAGCAGCCTGATATTTTTAGTAACTTTCTTTACCTTAGTTTTCTATCAAACTTTGAACATATATATGCGGATCAATTGATGATGAAATCTCCAATGTACTTAACAATATCATGGAGTGTGTCAATTGAAGAACAATTTTATTTACTTTGGCCTTTGATATTTATAATTTTCAAAGGAGCAAACCGATTTAGAATCATTCTTTTTTTATTGCTTTTTTCGTTAGCATTCCGGTTCGGTTCATACTTTTTGGAATCCTGGCCATTTGTTTATTATCATACTATTTCAAATACTTGGTATTTAGCATTAGGTGGCATTGCAGCTTATTTGGTATTTAATAGGTCCTTGGTAAAAACCGCCTTTGAAAAAGTTCCAGTCAAGCTAACATTGATTGTATATATATTGACTGTTGTGATTGTTTTTGGAAGATCATTTTTTTATAAAAATTTTATTTTTAGAGAAGCTTCCTATATATTACTAGCCCTTTGTTTTATTTATATAATTCTAGAGCAGTGTTTTGCTAAAAAACATTTTATAGAATTCCATAAGTTTAAAGTTCTATCGCTTTTTGGTAAATATACTTATGGACTTTATATGCTTCATCCATTAGGATTAAAAGCCACTGAAATTGTTTTTAGCAAATTTGGGTATAAATACGGGGTTGATCATGTGATTGGTCAGTTTTTTGTGGCCTTAGTGTTTTCAATTGGCTTTGCCTTATTGAGTTATTATTTAGTAGAAATTAGGTTTCTAAAATTGAAAGATAAGTTTCAAAAAGTAAAAACAAACGCAAGAGAAAATATTATCATTCCTGTTCCTTAAATATTTTGTATAGAATTTCTCGTTTTTTTTTCTATTAATGATATTAAATTTAACTAATACTATACATTTCTATCCTTTCAATGCATCTCCCCAAAGACTGTGATTTATATATTATTGTTAAACGACCAAATATTACAGTAAAAGAAATTTATAAAAGGTAAATCAAAACCGGTTATATTAAATAATTTTTTTTGATCATTTTTGCAACCTGATTAACCAGACTATAATTGAATGAATTCAAATGTTTTACCTCAAGCATATAAAATTACCAAAGCGGATAGATTAAAGTTTTATAATCAAAAACCTATGGTAATTTGGTTTACCGGTCTTTCAGGGTCGGGGAAATCTACTATTGCTAATCTTCTTGAGCAGAAACTGTATAATGACGGCTGTAAGACATATGTGCTGGACGGAGACAATATCAGAAATGGCCTTAATAAGGATTTAACCTTTTCTAGCGAGGATCGAAAGGAAAACATAAGACGTATCGGCGAAGTGTCAAAGCTTATGGTAGATGCAGGACTGATTGTCATATCTGCTTTTATATCTCCCTTTGAATCGGATAGGATAATGGTAAGGGACTTGTTTGAGGAGGGGGAATTTCTTGAAGTATTTATTGATTGTCCTTTGGATGTATGTGAAACCAGGGATGTAAAGGGATTGTATCAAAAGGCAAGAAAAGGGTTAATCAAAGATTTTACAGGAATTGACTCCCCTTTTGAAACGCCTGAAAATCCTGAAATAACGATACATTCAGCTCAACAATCTGTTACGGAATCTGTCAGTTCGCTATATAATTTTCTGCTTCCCAGGGTTAAATCTTTTTAAGAAATTAATTTGACTGATTCAATTCATTCTTATTTAGAAGTTGCTTTACAAGCTGCTCTTGACGCAGGAAAAGCAATTCTTGAAATCTACACCGCACATTATATTGCAGTTGAATTAAAGGAAGATAAATCTCCTTTAACATTAGCTGATAAAGCAGCCCATTCTATTATTGTGAATTACTTAAAGAATACTCCCTTTCCCGTTTTAAGTGAGGAAGGGAAAGATGTTCCTTTTAAGGACAGAGAAAAATGGGATTTATTTTGGATGGTTGATCCATTGGACGGAACGAAAGAGTTTATCAATAGAAATGGGGAGTTTACCGTTAATATAGCTTTAATTAATAAGCAGGAAAGTATCTTGGGAGTGGTATATTGTCCGGTAACAGACAAAATGTATTGGGGAACAAAAGGTAAGGGAAGCTATGTAACTGAAAAAGGTGGAGTGCGAACTATATTAAAAACAAGTAAAAAAAGCGAACAGGAAGCTGGAATAAGGGTATTAGGCTCAAGACATCATCTTGATACACGGACCTTTGAATACATAAAAATTTTAAATCAGCCGGAGTTTTTAAGTATGGGAAGTTCATTAAAGTTCATGGCCATTGCAGAGGACAAGGCAGATATTTATCCGCGATTTGCTCCAACTATGGAATGGGATACAGCAGCAGCACAGATAATTTTGGAAGAAGCCGGCGGAAGCGTTATAAGTGTTGAAACCAATAAAAAATTAAACTATAATAAGCCTTCCCTTTTAAACACATTTTTTATAGCTAAAGGATAAATGGTTTATTTAAATTCCTTATTAACAGTACCTCTGAATATAGTTTTATAAAGATTTATTCTTATAAAAAGAAACCAATTTATTATAATATTGCAACAATGATTCCTTTTAATAAGCCCCTGATCACAGGGAATGAAAATAAGTATATCCAGGAGGTTTTTTCAAAGAATAAGTACAGCGGCGACGGTGGATTTACTCAACAATGTCACAAATGGCTTGAAGGATTTACCGGAACAAAAAAAGCGTTGCTTACGACTTCTTGTACTCATGCTACTGAAATAGCAGCAATTTTGCTGGATATTCAACCTGGCGATGAGGTAATTATGCCTTCGTATACTTTCGTTTCTACGGCTAATCCCTTTGCCCTCAGAGGCGCAAAGATCGTATTTGTAGATGTTCGTCCCGATACGATGAATATTGATGAAAGAAAGATAGAAGCAGCCATTACTCCAAAAACCAAAGCGATTGTTCCGGTACATTATGCCGGTGTTTCCTGTGATATGGATACAATAATGCAAATAGCCGAAAAACATAAGCTATGGGTGGTAGAAGATGCAGCTCAGGGGATAGATGCTTATTATAAAGGAAAACATCTGGGTGCAATCGGACATTTGGGATGTTTAAGTTTTCATGAAACTAAGAATATTCATTGTGGGGAAGGGGGCGCTTTACTCATAAATGATCCACAATTTATTCAAAGGGCTGAAATTATACGGGAAAAAGGAACCAACCGTTCCCGATTCCTTAGAGGAGAGGTGGACAAATATACCTGGGTAGATGTGGGGTCAAGTTATCTGCCCAGTGAATTAAACGCAGCGTTTTTACTTGCCCAGTTTGAGGCTGTAAAAGAAATCACCCAACAGAGGGTAGCGCTTTGGGATGAATATTATAAAATATTTAAACCTTTGGCGCAAGACGGATTTATAGAAATTTCTTTTGTACCGGAAGACTGCATGCATAATGGCCATTTGTTTTTTATTAAATTAAGGGACATAGACCAGAGGCAAGAACTAATCGATTATCTGAAAGCAAATGGCATTTATAGTGTATTCCATTATATCCCCTTACATTCTGCAGAAGCCGGAGAGAAATTAGGCATTTTTGCAGGGCAAGATGAGTTTACAACTTTGGAAAGCGAAAGGCTTTTGAGGCTGCCAATGTATTATGATTTAAAAACAGACCAAGTAAATTATATTAAAGACAAGGCCTGTTCTTTCTTTGCCTAATTTTTTAATCAGTATTATAAGTGAAGATAAAAGGCTTTAGAGTTTCCACCAACAAAGAATGGGATACAATTGTAAATAACAGTTATTGTTCAACCTATTTTCATACAAGAGACTGGGCAGAAATCTGGAGCAGTTATACGAATAATTTATTAAAACCACATCCTATATTAATTACATTTGAGGACGATACCCATGTTTTATTGCCCCTTTCTTATACTACCTTTTTTAAGGGGTTAGGAAAGAAGTATATTTCTTCTCCTGCTGGAACTTTTGGTGGCTGGGTTTCAAATAATAGATTAGATAAAGGACATATAGAGAGTCTTATAAATTTTCTTTATAGTATTTCTGATGACTTAAATGTAAGAATTAACCCTTATGAAGAAACTGGCGCCAACTATATATATAAAAAGGCAATTTCTGATGTGACCAATACTCTAAAGCTAGACAATGACTTCGAGGCGATATTTCGTTCATGGACAAAAGGACATAAATCCGCAGTACCTAAGGCCGTTAAAGCAGGAATCATTATCGAAAAAGGTAAAAATTTAGATGATTGGAAAGCCTATTATGAGGTATACCAAGATTCTATAAAAAGATGGGGAGAGAAAGCATCCTCAAATTATAAATGGACCTTATTCGAAGAATTTTACAAGAGGAAATCGGACAATATTACATTGTGGCTGGCAAAACATGAAAACCGGATAATAGCAGGTGCACTTTGTTTTTACTGTAATAAACATATAGTTTATTGGCACGGAGCAGCCTTAGATGAGTTTTTTAACCTTCGTCCGGTAAACCTTTTAATGTACGAAACAATAAAAGATGGTTGTCAGAGGGGATATAAATGGTTTGATTTTAATCCTAGCGGTGGACATGAAGGTGTTAAATCATTTAAAAAAAGCTTCGGGACAATAGAATTGAATTGCCCTGTAGTTAGTCATAAAAATTTAAAGTACAGTGTTTTAAACTTTGCCAATAATAAACTTAATTTCTTAAAAACGACCCTTCATCTTGGATCTAAAAAGTAGAATAAAAAAGAAAGCTTTAATTCAAGCAGAAAAAATTATACTAAATCTGAAAAAATCTGATTTAAAGTATCCACCAATTTTTGTTGTAGGAACCCTAAGGTCTGGAACGACTATTCTATACCAGTATTTAAATTATTACTACAAGTTTGCATACTTTCCAAACATTGCCAGGGGAAAAAATGCTCATCATCCCTACCTGTCAACTTATTTAAATGGCTCATATAAAACCTTTCATCCTTCCTTTAAAAGTTCTTATGGAGATATAGAAGGGGAAAGTTCCCCCAGTGATGGATGGGAAGTTTTCCATAGGTGGTTTTCATATTATATGAATCCGTCAAAAACTAAAAAAGGAGATCTAAATGAATTATTAAAGTTAGTATCAGTTTTTGAAAAACTATACAAAGCGCCTTTTATCAACAAAAACAATTCAAATACTCTAAGAATTATCGAATTGAACCATCTTTTTCCCAATGCCTTATTCATAAATGTAAAAAGGAACATATATGATACTTTGGCATCCGTAATTGAAGGGAGAAGAAGAAATAAGATTCCTGACGATAAATTTTGGTCGGTGGCTCCTGAAAAAGAGCTTTTAAACATTTCTTTTGAAAGCGAGCTAGATTTGATTGTTTTTCAATATCTGTTTAATATTCATTTTGTTGATGAAGCTTATAAACGAGGTCTGATAAAAAACCTTATTAGTATTGATTATGAAGACTTTTGCCTGAATCAACAAACGTTGATAAAAAAGATTGAGGAAAAATATGGAGCTGCAAATCTAGTAAGGAGAGAAAACTTGAACGAGGATGCCTTGATTAAAAGAGGGAATAAAAAGAATAATTTAATAGAAATTATTGATCCTCTTCTTGAAAAAAACAATACGATTGTTCCTAAAATAGTTGAAGAAATAATAAGCAAGAATTTTTAATAAATTGTGAGTTCACTAAAAAGAAAAATGGAAGAGTGGAATAAAGTTGATTTTCAATTTCCTTCGATCCCGACGATGATCTCAAAGGAGGAGCAGCAATACTTATATTGGTTAGGAGCAAAATTTTGGGAAGGGAAAGGAAATATTATTGAAATAGGCCCGTGGTTAGGTGGAAGTACTTATTGTTTGGCTTTGGGTATGTCCCAAAACCCAAATAAATCCATACATAAACTTCATGTTTATGATAATTTCATTTGGAGAGAGTTTATGTCCAAAAGAGCTCCTCTTGAATTGCAACCCGGTGATTCCTTCAGGGATTATTTTATAGAAAACATTAAACCTTTTGAAGGTTACATATCCCATTATAAGCAATCGTTACCTGATGAAATAGTTGCCAATGATAATTTCGCTGATGCAGGAAGACAGTATGAAATGGGAAATTCGGAAATATTAACATGGGAAAGCGAAAAACCTGTAGAAATACTGTTTATTGACGGGGCGAAATCCTGGAGTGGAATGAAACATCTATTCAATATTTTCTATAAAAGTATTATTCCGGGGAAAACTTTGATCGTATGCCAGGATTATAAATATTGGGGTGCTTATTGGGTAATCATAATTATAGAAATTTTGTTCGATCACTTAGAGGTCTTTCACAATTTAAGTTTTAATACGGTAACCTTTAAAGTTATTACACCAATAGATAGTCAAAAAATAGATTCAATAAATGACTACAAGACTTTAAATGTAGAACAAGGAATTAAATACATTAACAGGGCCAGTCAAAGGCTACTCGATATAGGCGATAAAAATGGCTTTCATATCTTGCAGTTATCTAAAATAAGGCTACTTGTTCACAAAGACCGTATGGAAGATGCAATTCTAACCTTTAGAAAATCAGAAGCGAGTTGGCCTTTATTTTCTATCGACAATAATCTTGAAACTGCGAGAAAATGGTTAGAAACTGAAAGTAAAAAAGCGCTCCCTCCATTGGCTTATAGTTACTTTAGGAGAAAGTTTTACTCAGGAGCATTGAAGATAAAAGGGCTTCTAAAATAACATAAATTAACTAAGTGAGTAGTTTTAAACAAAAAACAGTATCTGGCATTTCCTGGAGTATATTAAGCCAACTCACCTCACAGTTTTTTTTACTTATTACTTCAATTATTTTAGCAAGGCTGCTTACCCCAAATGATTTTGGGTTAATTGGAATGATTACAGTGTTGACAGGTTTTGCTAATATCTTTATGAATGTTGGCTTTAGCAGTGCACTAATACAAAAGGAGAAGATAACCCAAGAGGATCTATCATCTGTTTTTTGGTTTAACATCGTTTGTGGCATTCTCCTTACCGTAATATTTATTGCACTATCTCCCTTAATAGCAATATTTTATGAAAAGGAAATTCTATCCTCTTTATCTATTTTAATTTCCTTTAATTTTTTATTGGGAAGTTTCAATATTGTTCAAAGGACAATACTGGTAAAAAAGGTTGATTTTAAGACCTCTTTTAAAGTTGAGATAATAAGCATTCCCGTTGCTGGGATATCTGCGATTATATTGGCCTATTATGGATGGGGTGTTTGGAGTATTGCTGTACAATCTTTATTGCAGTCCTCAATTAATGGCATTCTATTATGGCTCTATTCTTCATGGCGACCATCTTTCATTTTTAAATGGGAATCCATCAGAAGTTTATTAAAGTTTAGTTTAAATGTTTTCGGGAATGACACTTTAAATTACTGGACTAGAAATATTGATAATCTTCTGATCGGCAAATTTATAGGAATGGGTGGATTAGGAATTTATAGTAAAGCATATGGGATTTTAATGCTTCCGTTAACAAATGTGTCTCAAGTAATAGGAAGGGTGCTGTTTCCATCCTTATCTTTAATAAAGGAAGATAAGATTCAGGTTAAAAGGGTGTTTTTAAAATTATCAAGAGTTGTCGCTTTAATAGCTTTTCCTCTGATGACCGGATTGTTTGCCATATCTGATGTTTTTGTTCTGACAATCTTTGGACCTCAATGGAAAGAAATGATTCCATTAGTCAATGTCTTTTGTATTCTCGGTATTAGCCAATCAGTGGGGACGCTAATAAGCCATTTGTATTTATCTCAAGGGAGAGCAGATCTGATGTTCAAAATAGGAACAATTATTCGTATTATTTTAATTCTTTCAATAGTAATCGGACTATATTGGGGAGTTATCGGAGTAGCAGTGTCATATACTTTTGGGGCCCTGACCTGCGGTTACTTTCAATATTATTACGCTGGAGGACTCGTTAACCTAAGATATAAGGAGGTTTTAAATAACTTAAAAGAAATCTTTCTTGCCGCAGTAGCCATGGGGAATATTGTTTATGTCATTAAAGCTTTTCTTCCACCGGACCTATCCTCATGGATTCTTCTCCTGGCTACTACATTCAGCGGGATAATAATTTATATGCTTTTTTGTATTTTTTTTAAAATTCAGGCATACAAAGATGTTATGGACCTGCTAGCTGAAAAATTACAAAAAAGACCTATTTAGTGTAACTTAAATAATTAATGAGAAAATGAAAGTGCTTCATTGTTTTAGAAGGTATTTACCAACAACTGAAAACTGGGCCTTCAAAATTTTAGAAAACTTAATTGATGTCGAGGTAGTAATCACTTCTCCTGCATTTTTAAAAAATAATTTTTATAATTCCAGGTTTAGATATATTGAATTTCCAATTGACGTATTTCAACATCCTACAAATAAAAGGAAGTTGTTCATAAGAATACTTAACTTTATAATTCTCCAAGTCAGAAAGCTCTATCCCAGATATGTATGCTTTCTAGCAAAGGATGTTGATATCTTGCATTCCCACTTTGCTCCTATGGCTTGGAAATTTCATCCTATAGCACTAAAACTTAGAGTCCCACATGTAATTTCCTTTTATGGTTATGATTATGAGAAATTACTTTTTATTAATCCAGAGTGGAAAGAAAAATATAAGGTTTTATTTAAGGAGGCTGATATGTTTATTTGTGAAGGAAATCATGGTGCTAAAATTATTCTACAGCAGGGATGTCCGTCTGAAAAAATAAGTACAATTAGACTTGGAGTAAACGTAAATGAAATCCCTTTTATAAAAAGGAATAAAAGAAAAGGCGAATTAAAGCTTCTTCAAATTGCTTCTTTTACAGAGAAAAAGGGTCATTATTATACTGTTGCTGCTTTTATCAAAACGCTCGAAACATGTCCTGAGATGCACCTCACTTTGGTAGGGGGAGATAAAGATGGAGTATCCCGGAAAAGGGTTCTGGAACTCATTGAAGAAAGTCATTCAGGAAATAAAATAACGCTTCTTGAAAGTATAGATTTTAGTAGGTTGTACAATTTTATGGAGGATTACCAAGTGTTTATTCATCCAAGTTGCTATGCGTCTGACATGGACTGTGAAGGAGGAGCCCCTGTAGTGCTTTTAGACGCCCAAGCCACAGGGATGCCGGTAATTGCTACCACGCATTGCGATATACCGGATGAAGTTATTGATAAAACCACTGGGTTATTGTCTCCGGAAAAAGACATTGAAGCTCTATCGGAATCCATAAAAACTTTTTATAATATGGATGAAGCGACGTATAACAAGTATTCTTTTGCTGCCAGAAAACATGTTGAAGAAAACTTTGATGCTTCTAAAAACAGCAAGCATTTAAGGGAAATATATAGGAAACTTCTTTTGAAATCACAGTGAATACAGGGATAATACTACAAGCCAGAACAGGATCCACCCGTCTGCCTGGCAAAATTTTAAAGCCTTTTTATAAGGAAGATACCATTCTGGATATTATCATAAAGCAATTTAAAGACAACTCCTTCGGCTTTCCTGTAACCCTGGCCACCAGCATAAATGAGAAAGATGCTTGTCTGGAAGATTACGCCAGGAAACATGAGGTTTTATTTTTTAGAGGAAGCGAAAATAATGTATTGCAAAGGTTTATTGACGCAGCCGAAGCGAATGGCTTTTCAAATATTGTCAGGGTATGTGCAGATAATCCTTTTTTGAATATGGAGGGATTTGAAACGCTGGCAAAAGCTTTTGCCAACGTGCCGGATTTAGATTATTTAAGTTTTAAAAACCATAAGGATAAACCGGCCATCAAAACGCATTGGGGGCTTTTTACGGAATTTGTTTCTTTAAACGCCTTAAAAAAAGTGGATTCACTTACCCAAGATCCACTTTATCTGGAACATGTGACTAACTATATTTATGAACACCCGGAGGATAATTTTAAAATAAAACTATTGGAGGCCCCCGACCCTGTTTACAGAAGAGAGGATATACGCTTTACGATAGATACTTTGGAAGATTTTGAACTTTTGAAAAAGCAATATTCTGACTATTTAAAATCATATTCTATCTTTGCACTCGAAAATCTTGTTGATTTTGTTGATGGAAGACCGGAAGTGTTGAAAAGCATGAAAATCAATATAAAAACCAACTCTAAATAAAATAATCATTACTCACGCACATCAAATAAATAACAAATTAAAATGAATTCAACTTATATTATTGGAGAGATTGGACAAAACCATAATGGATCGGTAGATATAGGAAAACTAATTATAGATAAAGCTGCACAAGAAATAGTGGATCCTCTTTTCGGGGCAAAACTAAGGAAGATGGATGCAGTAAAATTCACAAAAAGGGATCTAAATGAGGAGCTTTCAGCTTCTGCCATGAATAAGGCCTACAAATCGCCCCACTCTTTTGGAAAAACTTATGGCGAGCACCGAGCAAAACTTGAGCTAAATGATGAACAGCATTATGAACTTTATCTTTACGCCAAGGAAAAAGAACTTGAATTTGTGGAAACACTATGTGCGGTAGGTTGCCTTTCTATGCTGAAATTATTTACTCCTGACCGGCTAAAAGTGGCAAGCAGAGACTTAACCAATCTGCCTTTATTAAGCGCTATGGCGGAGACAAAAATCCCAATGATTTTATCTACAGGAATGGGAGGAATAGAAGAGCTGGATAATGCTTTGGCTTGTATTACCAAACATCACAATAACATTAGCATTTTACACTGTCTTTCACAGTACCCCTCCGAGTACCGTAACATTAATCTCCATACGATCACCTATTTAAAGGAAAACTATTCTCAATACACAATCGGCTATTCGGATCACTCGATAGGCATTGCCATGCCGTTAGCAGCCGTGGCCATGGGGGCAGCAATGATTGAAAAACATATTACATTGGACAGGACCATGAAAGGGACAGACCAGGCAGGTTCCCTGGCTCCTGACGGAATATACAGAATGATGCGGGACATCAGGAATCTAGAAATGGCTTTGGGAGAAAATACAATGTACGTGAGCGAAGCGGTAGAAGAGGCAAGAATCAAACTTGAACGCTCCATTGCCACCCTCAGGAACATAAAAAAGGGTGAAAAAATAACTGAAAAAGACATTCACATGTTGAGCCCGGGAGACGGATTTAAGTGGGCTGACAGGGAAAAGATACTCGGGAAGACTGCTAACCAGGATATACCTCATGATGAGGTAATTTATTCATCAATGATCGGTTAACATGCTCCCTAAACTCGTATTAACCGACATAGACGGCGTTTGGACTGACGGCGGCATGTATTATGACCAGACGGGAAATGAATGGAAAAAATTTAACACCTCCGATAGCGCCGGTGTTTTGTTTTGTAAGCTACTAAAGATACCCGTCGGTATTATCACTGCAGAAAACACAGAAATCGTAGGCAGGAGGGCAGCAAAGCTAAAGGTTGATTACCTTTTTCAAGGTGCTCATAATAAACTTGAAATCGCTACACAGCTCTGCAAGGAATTAGGGATAGACCTAACAGAGGTTGCCTATATTGGAGATGACCTTGGAGATATCCAATTGTTAAAAGCGGTGGGAATCCCTGGCTCGCCTGCCAATGCTCCCCATTATGTTAAAAAGCATTCAAAGATTTTAACACTAAAAAGTGGTGGAGAAGGGGCTTTCAGGGAGTTTGTTGAAGTAATTGTAAATAAAGAAAATCTTTTGGAATTTGTTTTAGAAGGGTACCAGTAGGAATGCAGCGTAAATTATATTTTGAAAATCTTGATGCTTTACGGACAATCGCATGCCTAACTGTAATAATCGGCCATACCTTAAAAGAAAACTTTTACAAGGTGGATGCCGGTGATTTCTTTAACAGAATTTTACATCTGGTAAGCAGTGGTAATTTAGGAGTAGCTTTCTTTTTTTCCCTTAGCGGATATTTGATAACTTATCTAATATTAATAGAGAAGGAATCAAAGGGGAAATTTAGCTTAAAAAACTTTTATATCAGAAGAACATTAAGGATTTGGCCCCTATTTTTAACCGTAGTTATTTTCGGGCTATATCTTTATCCTTTTGTTAAGTCTTTACTGGGTATTTCAACCGAACTAGCGAACAGGCCCATATATTACTTCTTGTTTTTGAGCAATTTTGACCATTTGTATTTAAGTCAAAATAATTTATTGGGGCAATCTGCTCTAATGCTTCATATTACCTGGTCTGTCGCCATAGAGGAGCAGTTTTATCTCATATGGCCATTATTGTTTTATATCTTCCCTTCTCAAGGGACCATATTTATTTTTTTGAGTGTAATTGCAGCTTCAATAATCTTCAAAATTACAAATATAAATGATGGTCATGTATTGTACTTTCATACCTTTTCTGTGATGGGCTATCTGGCTTTAGGAGGTTTATTAGGTTATTTTTCCTTTAATTCAACTCGTTTTATTTCTGTCATTGAAGGGCTTAATAAGAAGATAATTCTTCTAGTTTACTTTATAGGATTGGGAGGATTACTTTACAGCGATTTAATTTTTTCATTTTATTATGGACCAGTTTTTTCTTATTTGTTTCAAGCAGTATTTTTTGGCTTTGTTATTTTAGAACAAAACTTTACAACTAACTCCCCATTAAAATTCAAACAAATCTACGTCTTTTCCATTCTCGGAAAGTACACCTACGGATTGTATCTGTTGCATCCTATCGGAATTCTTATTGTTTCAATAATCGTCCGCGTCTTGCATCTCGAGTATACTTCTTTTTATTTTGATCTATTAAGCTTCGGATTTGTGCTTCTTTTCTCTCTTGCGATTTCTTACGTGAGTTATCATTATTTTGAGTCTTACTTTCTTAAGCTAAAGCATAAATTTGCTTATAATTAAAGAAATGACGCAGGACACTTCTAAAAAAACAATATTACTGGTTTGGGGCTATGAAAGAAGAACCTGGATACATCCTTTTGAGGTTTTAAAAGATCATTTTCATTTTGTTTATCTGAGATATATTCATGCCAGCGAAGAAGAGGTTTGCTTCACACAGGAAGAGAAAATATATTGGAGCCAATTTAAAAATGCAAAAGAAATTATAGAGAAAATACGGCCTGAAAAGGTGGTATTCATGAGTATTTATAACGGCTTAGATATTGCTTTAAATTCAGTTTGCAAAAAATATAAAATCCCAACTTACATCCTTCAGCATGGCTTGTTTACTACTTACGAAGATTATAGAGCAAGGGAAATCTATTATAAAAAGGCAGGGGTAAAAATTCCTGAAAATCATGCCTTAACCGCTTCGAAAGAACAATTCAGCAGCCTGGCCTTTATCAAAAATTCTTTAAGTATAAAGGATATGTTTTCAATATGGAAACTGCCCTTGTATTATTATTTGCAAAAAAAGGAAAGTAGCCTTTATGCCTCCCGAAATGCGCGGTTCAGTCAAAGGACACCCGACTACTACATCTGTTATTCAAAAAGGAATGCACGCATTCACATTCAACTTGATAATGCTGGTGACGAAAAGTTCAAATATATAGGCAACCCGGAATTTGATGATTATTTTAAATCAACTTATCAAGCCACGTCAATTTCTAATTATTATCTTCATATTGACCAGGCATTTGCCGGGAATAGGTTTGGAGAAAATATAGTAAGCAAGGAACAAATGATTGATTTCCTTGAGAAGCTGAATCGCTTTTGTGTATCCAAAACCGCTAAGCTTGTTGTAAAATTGCATCCGGAAAACTATAAAAGTGAGTGGCTTCCACAGCATGAGAATATAGTTTATATTAAAGAAACCAATGAAATGATTGCTTTAATTAAAAATGCTTCAGGTTGTTTTGGTTTCTTTTCAACACTCCTCCTTCCTGCTGTTTATTTTAATACACTGATCCTGTTTAAAATGAGCGAATCAGATTTTCAAAAAGATATACAAGAAAGGGGATTGGCGCTTTTGCTCAACTTTCATGATTTTGATGAGAAAGCAATTGATTTCAATCAGGTGATTAAAAATAGGGAGGCGTTGAATAAGTTTGAGGAGGAATATTTTTATAAAACCGATGGAGACTCCTTAGGGAGATTGAGAGTTATATTAAATAGTAATTGAATTGAAAAAGATTAAAGTTTTTCTAGGAGGATACATTAATAGCACAAATTCTCAAAATTTAAGCTGTAAAGCCCTCGCAAACTATATTGATAAGGACAAATTTTCTGTACTAACGCTTGAAGCATACAATGGCAACCTTAAAAGGGAAAAAAATGAAAGCGTTATTTCCTTTTATTGCTTTTATCCGGCCAAGATATCGTCTTATTTAGGGTTTTTATGGGGAATATGGAATTGCGATGTAGCTTTTTTGCCCAGAGGCAATCATTATAAATGGATTAGATTTTTATTGAAACTCTTCAAAAAAAGGAGCTTTAAAACTATTGAGAATGTATTAGATGAAACTGTCCTTCCAAGTGTAGCAGCAGTTTATGGAAGTATTGAAGACATTAAGGAGGGCTATGCCATGTGTGACAGGCTTTATTCTCTATCCCGCTATATGAAGGATTATAATTATACAAAATTCGGGATAAAATCCGAAGAGGCAATTCTTAACTTGGCTACAGATACCAGTGATTTTATTAATAAAAATAAAAATGTTTCCGAATTAAAGAATATCATTTTTATCGGGAACGATATGATTCGCAAGGGAATATCAGATTATTTAAAAGTTGCTGAAAATTTTCCCGATCTCAATTTTCATATCGTAGGTTCGGGCTTAAACCAATTCGATGTAAATAACTATGTTTCAAGTCATAATCTTAAGAATATAATATATCATGGAATAATTGGGCATAAAGAATTAAAAGGGCTTCTTAAAGAAGTAGATCTTCATATTCTTCCGTCCCGCTCAGAAGGCTTTCCAAAAGTAATCGTCGAAACTGCTGCTGCAGGAATTCCCTCAATCGTATATCCCGACTATGGTGCAGAAGAATGGATTACAACCTGGAAAGATGGGGTAATTGTAAATACGACGGATGATATTGAATTGGCTTTAGGGAAACTTAAAGAAACTCCTAATCTACTTAAAGATTTGTCGAGAAATGCAATGGAGTTTTCCAGGAAGTATGATATAAAAAGTGTGATTTCTGATTATGAAAATATAATTCAAGAGTTGGTCCTTTAGAAGCGATTTCTATGATGAAGCCGTTAGTATCTGTTATTATTCCTTCTTTCAATAGGGCAAACGTCATAGGAGAAACAATTGAATCCCTGATAAAACAAAGTTATGCCAACTGGGAAGCAATAATTGTGGATGATGGGTCTGCTGATAATTCCTTAGAAGTAATAGAAGGTTTTTCCAAATATGATTCAAGAATACACTGTTTTAAAAGAAATAGAATGCCCAAAGGCGCACCAGTTTGTAGAAATATAGGAATTGAAAAAGCACAAGGACATTTTATTGTTTTTCTTGATTCTGATGATGTGTTGGCGCCCTGGTGCTTGGAATCAAGGATTTCGATAATGCAAGGTGATTCATCACTTGATTTTGCCGTTTTTCCTGTTCTTTTATTTAATAAAGTGCCGGGAGATCTTAATATTTTATGGAATTCTTTTAATGAGAAGAATGATTTAGAGAGATTTCTTGGATCCGACGTTCCATGGCAGACAAGTTCACCCATGTGGAAGAAGATTTCTTTAGCATCTCATAGATGGGACGAAGAGGCTTTATCCTGGCAGGATTGGGAATTTCATATTAAGACGTTGTTAAAGGGGTTTAAATATAAAAAAATAGAAACATTGCCAGATTGCTTCATTCGCAGAGGTGAATCTGAAAGAATCAGTATTAATAACAGGACTGAAGAAAGAGTAAAAGGGTTAGAAAGAACCTTTATTAAAGTTGCAAGAGAACTAAAAGTTCATAATTCACAAGAAAAATTTAAAAATCTATTAGCAGGCGATTTTTTTATTTTTTCGGAAAATATCATTGATTCACGCTTGAAAATAAATCCTCTCAAATTTTATCAAAATGCAATTTCTTTACAACTAATTTCAGGGCATTTATACTTTCGTTCGAAGCAGTATTTAAAACTCTTATTTATCCTTAATAAAAGTAAGTTACCATTGCTTCCAGGTTTACTATATCGGAGCGCTCGATTGTTACTTCCAAAATATCTGGTGAGAAGAGAAACTACATTTTCAAGAGTTGAATTAAATATTAATGATTATAAAATATTGCAAAAGAAGCTGGAGGAAGTGTAATGACAAAAGTTCTACAAATTCTTTATAGCGGTTTGGGAGGCCATGGAAGTGTGGCATTTTCTTTAATAGAAGGGGATAAAAATAAAAGGCTTGACCATAGGATGCTTTTTTATGGTATTGAAGAATTAAGGGAGGAATATCAAACAAAGTGTATTCAATATGCTGTTCCTTTTCACTCGGTTAAAAAAAAACAAGGAATAGATATCGGATCTTATTTTAAAATATACCTCGCTTTGAAGAGGAGTACTCCGGACGTAATTTTGATGCATAGTGTAAACCTTATAGTTGTGGGCGTTTTTTATAGAATTTTCAACAATTGTAAGTTGGTAGTAGTGGAACACAATGCCAATCAAATAAAAAGAAAAAGTGAATGGTTGTGGAGTCTGTTGTCTTTGGTGTTTGCTTCTAAAGTTATATATCTAACTGAAAAATATAAGCTAGAGATTAAGGATACACTTTCACTGTTCTACCGAGAAAAAAAAGTAGAGGTTATACAAAACGGCATTAACCTGAACAAATTCAAAAAGACAGAAAAAAGAAGTAGTGAAGAAATTAATTTGGTGATGCAGTCCCGTTTTTCACCATCCTCGAAAGACCATGAAACTTTAATTTATGCTTTTGCAGGTTTAAAAAAAAAGCTTTCAATGAAATTTAAAGTAAAACTGATTCTTGCTGGGGATGGAGAGAATAGAAAGAATATGGAGGAATTGGTCCAAAACCTTAGTTTAAGCAAATCGGTGATTTTTCCGGGAATGTTAAACGAGAAAGCATTAATTGAACTGCTCGCTAATACAGATATTTATGTTCATTCCTCTATTGCTGAAACGATGAGTACTGCCATCATGCAAGCCTTGGCCTTCGGTTTACCAATTATAGCAACTGACATTCCTGGCATAAACAATATGATAGAACACAAGTTTAATGGTTTACTTTTTAGGCCAGGGGATAGAGAAGGGTTATTGAAACTATTAGTAAACCTTATAGAAAATAAAGAAGAAAGATCCACGCTAAAAAAAAATGCCAGGACATATGCCGATGAACATTTGTCTAGTGAATCGATGTTTAACAGATATTATAGTTTATTAATGAATTAGCTGATACCCTTCTGTCCTATGGCATGCCAGTAAGGTTCCCGCTCAGAAAATTGAATATTTGTCAACCCGCAAGCTGTCATCATTTTCCCTATTTCCTCTTTTGAAAATCTCTGTTCTAAAGAAGTCCCGAATCTATCCAACGCATCATTTCTTATGATGTGAAAAGAAGTATCCTTATAAAAGGACAAAGGAAGGTAATGAACATACCTTTTTAGAATTGGTATCTTATTTATCAGTTTAGATAATAAAACAAAAGGGCCATATATAAAAAAGGCAATAAGATCACAAAATAAATTTTTTAAACCCTGCGGCAGCTTAGAAACAATACTCCTTACAATATTGGAGGCATAAAAAAGCGACTTAAATATTCTTCCTCTATTATCTAAAGCATAATATAAATAAACAAGGAAATGGCCTCCCGGTTTTACTTTTTTCACACATTGTTTCATAGCCTCCGCTGTGTTAGGAATATGATGCAACACTCCTAAACTAAAGACCAGGTCAAATGAATTATCTTCGAAGGGCATAGCATCTACCCCTGCTTTACTAATTCTAACGTTGGGCACATTTTCAAGAAGCTTCGAGGCGGCGAATACAGCTTCACTAGGATCTATCGCCTCGATCGATTTTACCTTGCCAGACAAATATTTACTCCATCTGCCTGTTCCACAGCCTACGTCCAAAACCAATGTATTTTTATTTAAAATATTCTTTGCTATATCAAAATACTGATCTCCTATCTGGTCAATTTCCTTATCTTCAAAATTATTAAACCTACTCCATTCATTCCCAAATGAATTAACAACCTCCCAATCTATGTTCTTATTTTGGTTTTCATCAAAAATGTGGATGTTTTTATTCCCTACATTAAGAGTTGTTGCAGGATTTGTTTTAAAATTTAAAAAAGTCATTTAATAGTTATGAAAGGTCTGGAGACTATATTTGTTTTGAAGATTGTAAAAATATAATGAAAGTTTTAATTGTTCAAAAGATTGCAGGAATATCAGGATCTGAAAATTACCTTTTAAACCTTATGCCTGCTTTATCTGAAAGAGGTGTCGAGGTGGAATTCCTCGGTTTATTTGAAGAAAGAAGTAAAAGATCTATCGAACCATTGTTGGAAAAATTAAGCGCTTTAAAAGTAAAATTCCACTTGGTTGCTGTTGGAGTATATCCTTCCCTTAAACCATTAATGGACATACGGAAGCTAATTAAGAATGGAAAATTTGATCTGGTTCATACTAATTTAATTCACGCTGATCTATTCATAGTTCTTACTAAGATTCTTTTTTTACAGAAACTAAAAATCGTTTCCGGAAAGCATGGATTTGATGAAAATTATACAAAACAATATGGATTTACAATCAAGAAGGGTTTCAAAAATTTTTATGTGATAATAGCAAAATTTTGCGAACGATTTATAGACAGGTCGTATTGTATTTCAAAGGGAATTTTGAATGTTTTTGAAGGGCTAGGGATCTCAAAGAAAGCGAAAATAGATTTAATCTATTACGGATTTGATTTTAACCATCAGATATTTCCCTCCTTTTCCCTTAGAAAGACCTCCAAACAGTTGTTAATTGTAGGAAGGTTGGTTCCCTACAAGGGCCATGAATTCGCAATAAGGGCCATGACTTCAGTGATATCAAAACATAAAGAAGCGAATCTTACAATTGTTGGTGGAGGTGCCTATGAAATGTATCTAAAAAAATTAGTAAAGGAACTTAATTTGGAAAAGTACGTCTCTTTTGAAGGACATCAAAGCAACGTAATTGAATATATTTATAATTCTGATATATTAATTGTCCCCTCCATAGCTGAGGGTTTTGGAATTGTTTTTTTAGAAGCTTTTAGTCAAAAAAAACCTGTAGTAGCTTTTGATGTTCCTGCAGCAAATGAAATAATTGAGCCTGATCTTTCTGGTATTTTAGTGAAGCCTTATGAGGTGGAAGCCTTGGCAAATTCCTTAGTTTCACTCCTGGAGTCTCCAGAAAAAATGAAAGCCTATGGAGAAAGAGGCTTTTCCATGCTTGCTTCGTATTATAATCTTTCGAGGATGGTTAATGAAACTGTAGCGTTTTATGGAAAGGCTATTGAGAATTAATTTAATAAAAAAAATTATCCTGTTTTTTTAAGTATTTTAACAGGTGATACTTGCTCTTTTGAGAAAAGCATTCTACTTAATACTTTGGATGCTGGAAGTTCTATCTTTTTATGTATAAGAAACGAAATAGATAAAGTAATTAAAACTACAGGTATTACTACAATCTCCTGGTAAGCTGTAAGACCAAGGATATTGGAAACATATAGAATTAGAATTATTCCGAGGTTCTGATGTAAAAGGTAAAGGGGATAACTGGCTAAACCTATCTGCTTAAATGGGGCAATGGAGAATGGTTTTAGTAAAGATTGCCAATAAATAAAAATCAGAAATAAGCCTATAAAGAATATCACAAAGACCTTTTCTACCCAATCGTTTTTTATCATTTCAACAAAAAACAACTGAATAATCGCATATGCCGCTATTGCAACAATTAAATATGGCCTTACCTTAATTTTATTATACAAATGGTAAAATAAAATTCCCAAAGTAAACAGCAAAATGTACTGTGGAAATAAAAGGAAATTCACCAGTTGGGTTAATAGTGACAAACCTGGTAAAGAATCAGGAGACATTGCTTTCTGAATGAAAAAGACTTGAAAGATTAAGGCTAAACCAACAAGTACAGTCCAGTTTCTTACAAAATTGCCTCTACTGTAATAAAACAAAATGGCTGATAGAAAATAAAACTTAACTTCGACAGCCAGCGACCAATACACTCCATCTATATATCCTAATTTCAGCCCAAATACTTTTTCCCATAATGAAGGTTCTGTGAAAGTTAGGCTCGGAAGAAAATACGATAATGGACGATGAAAGGAAGGGAAATAATTGTATTGATCGATCAACCGTACCAATACAAACGTTAATACGGAACAAAATAAAATCGGGGGAAACAAACGGATAAAGCGTTTAAGAATAAACACTTTAAGGTTACCGCATTTTTCCAACGACATAAATATTACAAATCCCGAAATAATAAAAAAGAGTTCTACACCTAAGTATCCATATTTGAACAGGGTTACCTCTGCATATTTGTTTCCGTAAGGGTAAAAATTACTTTGAATATTAGGCTGGGTAAAAAGAGAAAAGTAATGCGCCAGCATTACCATAGAGATTGCTAAAAATCTAAATAAATCAAGGATATCTATTCTATGGTTTAAGTCTCTTTGCATTTCTTGAAAAGTTATTTATGAGTTACATAAAGGCGAGCATCTTCTTTTTCAGTTTTGACCGATGGTGAAACTCTTTGACTATAATTAACAATAGCAGATAAAAAGGAATACATGGAATTTTATATCTCACTAAACTTCCGAAATTATAAGTTGAGAAACCAACAGCGAAAGCAAAGGTCAAAGAAAATACAGCCAAAAAAAGGGCGATCGAGTTGGTATTTATGATTTTTATAAAAGGGAAAAAGCCAGTTTTGAGAATCACTTGCATGGTAAAAAGAAGGACAACAAGGCTTTCCAAAGCAGCAAATAACATTACAATATTTTTCACTTCCCAGACATAGGGTCGAAACAGCGTAACGTTTATGGCTAAAGGAATTTTGGACAAAATCCCGATGAGAGAAAAATCAGTCATATCGCCCAGGCTATATGCTGAGCCAGATTCACCTGACGAATATGTGATCCATTCTGCGGTTATTTGTGCTGTTTCGCCTAAATTTTCAACTGCATATCGACTGTCTACTTCTGATACTTCAGAAACCAAAAGCCAGGCAATTGGAACACTAATCAAAATCAAACCAAATTTCAGTATGGGCTTTAATCCCCTTGATTTTATTTTGTCTGTAACAGAGGTGAAGATCCACAATGATGCTGCAGGTAAAAAACACAAAATAATATATATCTTAAGGGTTATTAGTAACCATATGTTTCCAATCAATAACAGAAAAATGAATAAGGTACGCTTCTTTGCGAAGAATATAGAATAGATACAATATACTAAAAAACCAAGGGCACTAAATGTCAATGTGTCTTTTAAAATTCCCGATCCCCAGAAAATAACAGATGGAATAAACAAAACAACTATCGCTATTTGCTTTTTTAATTTGGGAAACAGCTTATAGAAGGTATAAAATAATGCCCATGTTCCAGCAAAACCCATTACTGCAAAAAAGAGCGCAATAATAAAATAAGAATGGGCGGTAAATATTCCCAGAAATCCACAAATCCTTATCATCAAGAAACCGCCAGGATCTTTAACTCCAAAGAAATAATTTTTGGTAAAGTATATTATTAAATTGGGGTCCGGATTACTAAGGTTGATTGTCATTAATCGGAGCCCCAACACTGGATCTTCCCAGAATGTTTTACTAATAATTCTACTATGAAAATGGTACCTTAAGGTATCTCCGTATCCATAGTAATAAAAATAAATGAGTCCTAAAGCAACGGCTCCGACCAATTTTAATGAAAGCGCTGGAATAAAATACCCGCGAATATCTTTAGAAATTGATCTCTTAATTACAAAAGCTAAAAGATAAAATAAAAAGAGATAAATGATGAATAAGATAATTTCCAAATTGTTAAAAAGAAAATGAAATGCAATTTACAATATAGAGAAAGGGAGATGCTTGCAAATATAATATTTTTTGTACAAGGAATAATTTTTAGAAGTTTACTAATTTCCAAAATATTTATAAAATGTTCTTAGGGCTTACAAAAAATACAAATTATTAAATCTTTGTGTAAAAAATATTACATTCTGTCTATCCAGAGCTAGAATATAGCTATGCGTAAAGGAAATAATAATATATTTATTAGTTAATTTAAATAAAGCCATAGGTGAAAGGATTTTTTTTATATTCCCTGTTTTTGTTTTTAAACATCCCATTACTCCTATTCTCTCAATGTCCGACAATAGATTTTGAGGTTTCAGGCAGTACATGCAAGGAAGGGAATGTGATACTTGACAATAAGAGTTTAAATGCATCAAATTACGAATGGGATTTTTGTGATGGAGATCTTGAGGGGACACCAATTGGAACCTCCCTAATTACCCTATCGGGAAGCGCTTCTTATCAGACAATAGTGTTAGTCAAGGACAGTAGTGAATGGTATGGTTTTACTACAGGAGACAATAATAAACTATATAGGTTAAACTTTGGTAGTAGTATAAAAAACACTCCTTCGTATAGTGATCTGGGCAATATAAGTGGGGTGTTAAATGGGCCAGGGAAAATGAAATTAATTAAAGAGGGTAGCAATTGGATAGGTCTAGTCAGCAATGGAGGAGGAGCTACAATGGTAAGACTTGATTTTGGATCTTCGTTAGATAATACACCAACAGGCTCTTTGGTTCTGCCTAATGGGAGTTTAACTACCCCCAGAGATATGGAAATTCTGTACCATGAAGGAAGTTATATTGTTTTGGTTAATACGGGTACGAACATATTAAAAAGACTAAATTTTGGCAATAGTCTTACTAATTCTCCCACGGTTTCACAAATTGTAGTAACTGGAGCCTCCGCTATTTTGGGAATATCCACAGCAAGGGTTTGTAATAAATGGATAGCGCTAATAACGTCGTTTAGCAATGGAAGGATATATAAATTAGATTTTGGAACTTCACTAATGTCTGAGCCTACAATAACCAATTTAACGCTCAGCGGTCAAACAACCAATCCTAACCATGTTTATATCGCCAGTGATAAAGGTTTGTTTAAAGCTTATGTGGCTTTAAGAGCAGGTATTATAAAAGAATTAAATTTCGGAAATAATTTTAGCACAAATACTCCTACCATAAGAGATCTCACCGGATTAGGGTTTACAACGAATCTTTTGTCATATACAATGGCTTATGATAGCTCTGTTTGGATCGGAATGGGCATGGATTTAAATAGTGGAAAAATAAATAAAATAACATTTCCTAATCCTTGTTCCACTAATAAATCTGTAAGTAAAGAGAACGATCCAGTTATTCAATATTCCTCCGAAGGAACTTACAATATTACCCTAAGGGGCACCGATGGTAATGGCAATCTAAGCACATTAAGCAAACAAGTTACCATAACCAATAGTGATGCACCAACTATAGAAACTTTAAGAGAATACGAATGTGTTTCATCAGTAATAGGCTATTCGGCATCAGTAACCAATGCTCAAGCTGTAACAAATTGGCTATGGGATTTTAATGATCCAACCAGTGGAGTGAACAATACTTCTACAGAACAAAACCCCTCGCATCAGTTTTCTGTCCCTGGTGTATATAAGGTCAAACTTGTAGTAACTAATGACAATGGTTGCACCAATACTGTTATCAGGAATGACACTATTTATGACTCTACCACTTCGTCCTTTTCTTTACCTACAGGTAGTTTGTGTTCAAATCAACTGCTGACCTTCACCAATACATCAACCGGTGAAACTGAAAAAGACGGGATATGGAAATGGGATTTCCTGGATAATAACAACGACATAATCGGAACATCCAGTCAAAAGGATGGCCTATTTACATTTCCCTCCGGTGGAAATTATACAGTTCGCTTAACTTCAGGGGTCAACGGATGTAGCTCAGTTGCTTCTTCACCTGTAACCATAATTCAAGGCCCAGTTGTGGATTTTTCCTACACTAATAATTGTCGAAACAGTGCTGTTGTCTTTACAGATGTTTCTTCGGGTTCGGACATTACAGGGAATACATGGGAAGTGAGAAATTCGGCTGATGTTGTGATTGCAAGTACTTCAGATTCTCCTACTTTTAGCCATTTGTTCCCTGCGGATGGAGGCTATAAGGTATCCTTGATTGTTTCTACGGGTGCCGGATGTAATAATTACGAGACTAAATCCATTACCATAAATAGCTCTCCTAAAGTTGACTTTACGGTGCCTTCGGTAACTGAAAATGTTCCAACTTCTTTTGAAGGTATAGATCAGTCTGGAGGGGATGATGATGTGGTTGATTGGATATGGGATTTTGGCGGAGAAAGAATCAATGGACAGAATGTAAACTATGCCTTCCCTGCGGCTGGATTATATGATGTAAAATTAATCATAAGTACGATTCAGGGATGCAAAGATTCTATAACCAAGAGTGTAACGGTAAATAATTCGTTATGCCCAATCATTGATTTTGAGATTTCGGGCAGTACTTGCAAGGAAGGAAATATAATTATTGGCAATAGTAGCCTAAATACTTCTAGCAATTCGTGGGATTTTTGTGATGGAGATTTAGAAGGTCTGCCGGTTGGAACTCCATTAATAACATTATCTGGAAGTTCATCTTATCAGGCTCTTGCCTTTGAAAAAGACGGTAATAATTGGTTCGGTTTTGTTACAGGCGACAATAATAAGTTGTATAGATTGAATTTTGAAGGTAGTATAACCAATATGCCCTCTTATAATGATATGGGTAATATAAGCAATGTTTTAAATGCTCCCGGGAAATTAAAATTGATAAAAGAAGCTGATAAATGGATAGGTTTAGTCAGTAATGGAGGAGGGTCAACGTTGGTAAGACTGGATTTTGGTTCTTCATTAAATAATACACCTACGGGATCTTTGGTTTTGCCCAATGGAAGTTTAACTTCTCCCCGAGACATGGAGATCCTATATGACAAAGGAAGTTATATTGTGTTACTCAATACCGGTAATAATGTATTGACAAGGTTAAACTTTGGAAATAGTCTGAGTAACACTCCGACCATTTCGCAAATTGTAATACCTGGCGCTTCAACTGTACTAGGAATATCGACGACTAAGGTTTGTGATAGTTGGATTGCGTTGATCACTTCATTTGGAAATGGTGGAATCTATAAACTAAACTTTGGATCATCTTTATTAGCTAATCCAACCATCTCTAGTCTCACTTTGAGTGGCCCAACCACTAGCCCTAATCATATATTTATTGCGAGAGAAAAAGAATTATATAAAGCTTATGTAGCTTTAAGAGAAGGGGTAATAAAAGAGTTGAATTTCGGGAATAATTTTGATACAAATAGCCCTATTATCAGAGATCTGACGGGGTTAGGTTTTACAACAAATCTTTTATCGTATACAATGGCTTATGATAGCTCAACTTGGGTTGGTCTAGGCCTTGATTTAAACAGCGGAAAAATACATAAAATTACTTTTCCTAATTCATGTTCCGCTAAATTATCTATAAGTAAAGACAATGAACCAATTATTAAATATTCAGAGCCAGGCACCTATAACATAACTTTAAAAGGAACAGATAACAACGGCAACATTAGTAGTTTAAGCAAACAAATTACAATTGGGAATGGAGAAGCGCCATTGCTAGAAGCCACTAAACAAAATGAATGTATCAGTTCTCCAATAGAATATTCAGCCACCATCACCAACTCCCAAAACATCACCTCCTGGTCCTGGGATTTTAACGATCCAGGCAGCGGAGCAAACAACACTTCCACCGCCCAAAACCCTACCCATCAGTTTTCAGCTCCGGGCCCGTACAAAGTGAAGCTTGTAGTCACCAGTGACAATGGTTGTACCAACACTTTAATTAAACAAGACACCATTTATGCAGAAACCCTTCCTGATTTCGCAGCGCCTTCAGGGTTAATCTGTTCTAATTTACCCATTCAATTTGATACATTATTTACAGGATATACGGGCTCTAAAGTGAAGTGGCTATGGGATTTTGGGGATGGCGAGACCAGTACGGAAAAATATCCTGCGCATGTTTATTTGGCTGGCGGAACCTATGATGTAACCCTTACTGCGGGTGTTGAGGGTTGTTCTAATTCAGTAACCAGGCAAATAACCGTAATTCAGGGTCCACAAACGGGCTTCTCTTTCCAAAGCATCTGTATCGGAGAAACCACTGTTTTTACCGATACCACCAAAGGAGATGGGCTTACCAGTTGGGCGTGGGATTTTGGGGACGGCAATACTTCGAGTTTGCAACATCCTGTGAATACTTATAATGTTCCGGGCGCTTACAATGTTACGTTGACGGTAAGGAACGCTAATGGGTGCGAAGTCTCCAGGACAGAAGAAGTGCACATTTACCATAATCCGGTAGCAGATTTTGGCTATGGCTTGCTTTGTAGCGGGGATTCTATTGAGTTTTTTGATAAGAGTACCCTGGCAGACGGCAATATTACCAACTGGACCTGGCAAGTATATGATGCACAGGATAACCTGATGGATCAAAAATCAGGCGCAGATAAAGCAAAGTTTCTTTTCTCCGGGGGCGGAACCTATACTGTTTCTTTGATTGCCACCTCGGAGCGTGGTTGCAGTAGTATAAAAACCTCGGAAATTGAGATCTTACCCTCTCCTGAAGTAGATATAGAATTGGAGGGGTTGTGTGCCGGGGATTCTGTGATGCTTAACGGAATCTCTGAAGTGGAGGGCCAGGAGATAGTCGCCTGGAGGTGGATAGTGGATGGTGGCGCCTTTTTGGAGGGACAAAATGTGAAATATAAGTTTCCAGCTGCAGGTACTTACAACATCTCCCTGGTTGCTACTTCGCCTAATGGTTGTGAAGCTTTTGTTACCGGAGATTATCAGATCTATAAAAAGCCTGAGGTAGGTTTTGTGGTTTCCAATAACTGTTTGAACGCCCCTGTGCAATTTACGGACACCTCAAAGGTGGAAGGGGATGAAATCGTTTCATGGGCATGGAATTTTGGTGGTCTAGGTACTTCAGACTTGCAGCATCCTCAGTTTACTTTTACGTCGGCAGACAGTGTGAACATTATCTTAACCGTTACAACCGTTCATGGTTGTGTTTCTACCAAAAGTCAGCGGATAAAAATACAGCACCTGCCTGTGGCTGATTTTTCTTTTGATCCTGAAGTTGGTCCACCGCCATTCCAGGTGCAGTTTACAAACTTAAGTACGGGCGCTGTATCTTACCAATGGAACTTTGGGAACGGAGATGTCAGCACAGAAGCCGAACCTTTGTATGTGTATAATGAATTGGGGGTTTTTACTGCGGAACTGATCGCAACGAATGCTTTTGGCTGCTCGGATACCACTACTCAAACTATCCGCGTGATGCCTCCGGTTTTGAATATCGTGCTTGAAAATCTGGTGGCTTCCACGCAAACGGAAGAGCTTACTTTTGCTGTTGATGTCATAAATACGGGTAGTAAGATTGTAAGGGAGATTGCGTTTATCGTTGATTTTGGAGGAAAACTGGACTTCAAAGAACAATGGACCGGAAACCTGAATCCGGAGGAGAAGTTCACTTATTCCTTAACTACGAGACTGGTCAAGGATCAATTGCCGAAGGTGTTGTATTTGTGTATCCACGGCGAGGAGATCAATAGTGGAAGTGAAGGAGCCAGTAATAAGGTTTGTATAGACCTGACGGAGAAGTTTGTCGTCTTTGACCCGGTGCCGAATCCTGCCAGATCGGAGGTAGTGATTGCCTATCTTTTGCCGGAGAAACAGACCTTCGAGATTAATTTTTATAATACGATGGGTCAAAAAACTAGTTTTGGGCCTTTGACTTACGAAGAAGGCTTTAACCAAAGTACATTGGATTTGTCTTTGCTGAGTCCGGGGATGTATTTGGTGGAGTTTGTGTATGGTGGGGAGAGGGTGAGGAAGAAGTTGTTGGTGTATTGAGATTTGGCTGTCACAGTGAGCCATCCAATAAATAGCCGTCATTGCGAGCTCCTTCGCGAAGCAATCTGTTGGAAGTCTTGGTGGTCTAGTAAACGGGAATCTTTTGCTAAGTTTTAGCAGATTGCTTCGTGCCTCGCAATGACGTTGGACTTTAGGGATGGGAGGCATCGAGGGTTTTTTGAAGCAGGCCGTGAGGGATTGCTTCGTGCCTCGCAATGACGGCAAGAATGACATTGCGAGCATCCGATAAATAGGCGTCATTGCGAGCTTTTTCGCGAAGCAATCTGTTGGAAGTCTTGATGGTCTAGTAAACGGGAATCTTTTGCTAAGTTTTAGCAGATTGCTTCGTGCCTCGCAATGGTTATGGACTTTTTTGATGGGAGGCATCGAGAATTTTTTGAAGCAGGCCGTGAGGGATTGCTTCGTGCCTCGCAATGACGGGGGGGAATGACATTGCGAGCTCTTTCGTGAAGCAATCTGTATGAGATATCGGGGATTTTTTAAATGTAATTCTTTTGCTGAAATCTGGCAGATTACTTCGTGCCTCGCAATGGTTATGGACTTTTTTGATGGGAGGCATCGAGAATTTTCTGAAGCAGGCCGCGAGGGATTGCTTCGTGCCTCGCAATGACGGTGGGGGAATGACATTGCGAGCATCCGATAAATAGGCGTCATTGCGAACTCCTTCGGGAAGCAATCTGTTTGGGGTTTTAAGAATGTTTTACATGTGGATTCTTTGCTAAGATCCGGCAGATTGCTTCGTGCCTCGCAATGGTTATGGACTTTTTTGATGGGAGGCATCGAGGGTTTTTTGAAGCAGGCCGCGAGGGATTGCTTCGTGCCTCGCAATGACGGTAATGAATGAGTTGTCTATTGCAAGAATCTAATAAACGGCCGTCCTTGCGAGCTCCTTCGCGAAGCAATCTGTATGAAGTCTTTAAAATCTTCTAAACGGGAGTTTTTGCTAAGATCTGGCAGATTGCTTCGTGCCTCGCAATGGTTAGGGACTTTTTTGATGGGAGGCATCGAGGGTTTTATGAAGCAGGCCGCGAGGGATTGCTTCGTGCCTCGCAATGACGGCAATGAATGAGGTGGTGCCTATTGCAAGAACCCAATAAACGGCCGTCATTGCGAGCTCCTTCGCGAAGCAATCTGTTTGGAGTCTTTAAAATCTTCTAAACTTCGTCAATGGCTTTGTTGATAAATTTAATTTCCTCTGCGTTTAATTTCAGGGATACTGCTTTGGCGTTTTCTTCGGCTTGTTTGGCGTTTCGGGCTCCAACCAGGGCGCAGGTGATTCCAGGTTGTTCTATGGTCCATTTTATTACTAGCTGGCCCAGCGTTGCTTGTTTCTCATCTGCCAGGGGTTTGATCTTTTTTAGAAAAGCGTTGGTTTTTTTGATGAAATCAGGTTTGAAAAAGGCTGTGGTTGGGCGGTGGTCTCCTTCTGCAAAGGTGGTGGTTTCGGTGATTTTTCCTGTCAATAATCCTCTTTGCAGGGGGCTGTAAGCGAGGATGGATTTGCCGGTTTCCAAAATGTAAGGAACGATTTCCTTTTCAATGCCCCGGTTTACCATGCTGTATGGAACCTGGTTGGATACGATGATAGCTGCTTTTTCAGCAGTTTTGATCTGTTCTGCGGAATAGTTGCACACGCCTGCTGCAAGTACTTTGCCTTGTCTAATCAACGTGCTTACGGCTTCGTAGGTCTCTTCGATGGGCGTAGTTTTATCTGCCCAGTGGATTTGGTAAAGGTCTATATAATCGGTTTTTAATCTTTTGAGACTTTCTTCACATTCTTTGATGACATTTTTTGGACCCGCAAATTTGTGCATGTTGACGCTTCCACCCTGATTGTCGTGGCTGGTGAAATAGAACTCGCCCTCTTTGGTATCCCAACGAAGTCCGAATTTTGTGAGGATCTGTACTTTATCTCTAAAGGAACTGACTGCTTCACCGACGATTTTTTCGCTTAATCCAAAACCATATGCAGGAGCGGTATCAATTGTTGTTACTCCACGATCAAAAGATCTTTGAATGGCTTTAACAGCATCTGACTGGTCTGTTCCACCCCACATCCATCCTCCGGCTGCCCATGCCCCAAAGGCTATTGCTGAGATTTCAATGTTGCTTTTTCCTAGTTTTCTATATTCCATATTTTTTTAAGTTTAGGGCTCAAATATAAAGGGTATAATAACTCGTGGGGTATATAAATGGGAAATCTTTTGCTAAGATTTGGTAGAGGTTATGGTTTTTTTTGATGGGAGGCATCGAGGGTTTTCTGAAGCAGGCCGCGGCAGATTGCTTCGTGCCTCGCAATGACGGTGAGGAATGACATTGAGAGCTCCTTTGCGAAGCAATCTGTATGAGGTAACGGGGATTTTTTAAATGGAATTCTTTTACTAAGATCCGGCAGATTGCTTCGTGCCTCGCAATGGTTAGGGACTTTTTGATGGGAGGCATCGAGGGTTTTCTGAAGCAGGCCGCGAGGGATTGCTTCGTGCCTCGCAATGACGGTGAGGAAATGAGGTGGTCATTGTTGCAAAAAAACTAATAAACTGCCGTCATTGGTAGCTCCTTCGCGAAGCAATCTTTTTTAAATGGGGACTTTTTGCTAAAAATCTGGCAGATTGCTTCGTGCCTCGCAATGGGTATGGACTTCATTGATGGGAGGCATTGAGGGTTTTCTGAAGCAGGCCGCGAGGGATTGCTTCGTGCCTCGCAATGACGGCAAGGGAATGAGGTGGCTTCGTGCCGCAATGACGGTGGGGGGATGACATTGTGAACTCTTTCGCGAAGTTCGAATATTAGAATAATACAAAATTTAATTTATCAGCTTCATTTATTTAACATTGCATGTTAACCCACAGATGATGTTAAAAGAAGGAGATAAATACGAAACAGCTTACAGTATTTCGCAAGAAGAGGTAATAAAATTCGCAGAAGTGTCCGGCGACAATAACCCGCTGCATTTGGACAGCGCATTTGCTGCGACGACTATTTTTAAAAAACCCATCATTCATGGATTTTTAGGCGGAAGTATTTTTTCAAAAGTCCTCGGTACTGAGTTTCCAGGTAAAGGCACAGTCTACTTAAAACAAAATATGGAATTTTTGAGGCCGATGTATACGGGAGAACAATATAAGGCAAGTTTCGAAATAAAAAGCATAATGGGTAAAGAGGGAAAGGGGTTGATCGAAACAACTGTTAAAGACTCAAGAGGCAAGGTGGTAATTAAAGGAGAAGCGCTGGTCTTGAATAAGGAAGTATTCTCTGAAGAAGGCTGATGAGGATATTGAAGCTCTCCAAACAGGATATTGTCTTAGTGTTTTTCTTTTAGCCTCTGATTTCTCTGTGGTAAAATACAAAAGATTCGTTCCTGAGAAATTAAAACAATTGTAACAAAACCAAAAGATAAGATTTGTATTTAGAAATATTATAATATTTTTTTCAAAAGTTTGTAATTTTGGTAAAATAAAATCTATATTGAAAAAATTTGTTTAAAGTTTTAAAAATTTATGTCCGAAAATTTAGAAATTGATAATACCGATTTAAAGATTTTATCAATACTTCTGGAAGATGCTCAAATGCCCTATACCGAAATCGCAAAGAAAATCTTTGTTTCAGGCGGGACCGTCCATGTAAGAATGAAAAAGATGGAGCAACTGGGTATCGTAACAGGATCGCAACTTATTGTAGATTTCTCAAAACTTGGATATGATATTACTGCCTTCCTGGGTATTTACCTGGAAAAGAGCTCTCTGTATAACGAGGTGGCGTCTCAACTTAAGGAAATCAAAGAAATAGTTAATATTCACTATACAACAGGAAGCTGGAGCATCTTTGTAAGAATCCATTGTAAGGACACTAAGCATTTAAGAGAAGTGCTTTCTGAAAAGATCCAAAAAATAAACGGCATCGAAAGAACCGAAACATTTATCTCACTTGAAGAAACATTCAACAGGCCGATCGGACTTTTGTAATAACGAATAACAAATGACGAGTTTCGAATGATTGTTGTAATGACGAGTTACGAGTTACGAATCATTAAGCACTTTGGAGGTTTTCTAAACTTCCAAAGTTAAATTATCCTACCCTTACAAACTCCTCTTCGTATGACGGGGAAAACCCAATACTTTTAGCTATTTTTGCAGCGCCATTTTAGGGAGGGGAAATTAAACCTTCTTTATCTTTTGGATGTTCTTAATAGAAGTTGCAATTATTTAAAATCATTCTAAATAAAATAGCAATTGTTACAAGAACATGTTAAATTTGAAAATATTTTAAAATTAGGTTTAATACCTTAATAATTTAGATATGGACAATAACGAAAATATCTTAGAAGAAATAACCACCTCCGAATACAAGTATGGGTTTGAATCCAAATTTGAAACTGATTCAGCTCCCAAAGGACTGAATGAAGACATCATTAATTTCATATCCAAAAAGAAAAATGAACCGGAGTGGATGCTTGAATGGAGGCTTAAAGCTTTTCGTCATTGGAAAGAAATGAAGGAACCTGTTTGGGCAAATGTAAAATTTCCTGAAATAAATTATCAAGACATAATATATTATTCTGCGCCTGTTCAAAAAGCCAAAGTCAACAGTCTGGACGAAATTGACCCTGAAATAAGAGCCACTTTTGAAAAGCTGGGGATTTCCCTTAACGAACAAAAAAGACTTACCGGTGTGGCTGTCGACGCTGTTTTTGACAGTGTATCCGTGGCTACAACTTTCAAAGCGAAACTTGGTGAAATGGGAATTATTTTCTGTTCATTCAGCGAGGCAGTAAAAGAACATCCGGAGCTTGTTAAAAAGTATATGGGTTCGGTGGTTCCGTATAAGGACAACTATTTTGCTGCGTTGAATGCGGCTGTTTTCAGTGACGGATCCTTTTGCTATATACCTAAGGGCGTGAGATGTCCTATGGAACTTTCCACTTATTTCCGAATTAATGCCGCAAATACCGGCCAATTTGAAAGAACTTTAATTGTAGCCGACGAGGGCAGTTATGTGAGTTACCTGGAAGGATGTACGGCTCCAATGAGAGATGAAAATCAGTTGCATGCAGCAGTAGTTGAAATTTTTGCTGCAGAAAATGCTGAGGTTAAGTATTCCACCGTGCAGAACTGGTATCCGGGAGATAAAAATGGTAAAGGCGGAATCTACAACTTTGTGACAAAGCGTGGGATCTGTGCCGGAGATCGTGCAAAAATTTCCTGGACACAAGTAGAAACCGGCTCTGCAATTACATGGAAATACCCTAGTGTGATTTTAAAAGGAGATTATTCAATAGGTGAATTTTATTCTGTAGCCGTTACCAACAATTATCAGCAAGCCGATACCGGAACTAAAATGATCCACATTGGCAAGAATACAAAGAGCCGAATTGTATCAAAAGGTATATCTGCCGGTAAAAGCCAGAACAGTTACAGAGGGCTAGTACAAGTGATGAAGCGGGCAGAAAATGCCAGAAACTTCTCTCAATGCGACTCCTTATTGATGGGAGACAGATGTGGCGCTCATACTTTCCCTTACATAGAAGTAGACAATAAATCAGCTGTCGTTGAACACGAAGCTACTACTTCAAAAATAGGCGAGGATCAAATTTTCTATTGTAAGCAAAGAGGTATAGATAACGAAACTGCAGTAGCCCTTATCGTAAATGGTTATGCAAAAGAAGTATTAAACCAATTGCCTATGGAATTTGCAGTTGAAGCACAAAAGTTATTGGCTATAAGCCTTGAAGGAAGCGTTGGATAAGCTGATGGCTTTCAGTTAATGGCAATCAGTGAAGAAAAAAGGAATTAATTACAGTTTAGAGTTGCCGGTTAAGTATTGAACTTTTGCTGGCAGTATAAAATAAAGATCAAAATGCTAAGAATAAAAAATTTAAAAGCCTCAGTAGAAGGAAAAGAAATTTTGAAGGGTATAAACCTGGAAGTGAAACCAGGAGAAGTTCATGCGATAATGGGACCTAACGGTTCCGGGAAAAGCACGTTGGCTTCTGTACTTGCCGGGCGGGAAGAATATGAAATTACGGACGGACAAATAGAGTTTCTGGGTATCAATCTTCTTGAACTGTCACCGGAAGAAAGAGCAAGAGAAGGCGTATTCCTAGCATTCCAATATCCTGTGGAAATCCCAGGGGTAACAACCACTAATTTTCTAAAGACAGCTGTTAACGAAATAAGAAAAGCGAAAGGATTAGATCCATTGGATGCCGTTCAGTTCCTTACGCTCATGAAGGAAAAGATGAAACTGGTAAACATTGACCAGTCTCTTTTAAGCCGGTCATTGAATGAAGGATTTTCCGGAGGAGAAAAGAAAAGGAATGAAATTTTCCAAATGGCCATGCTGGATCCTAAATTGGCGATTCTTGATGAAACTGACTCCGGATTGGATATTGATGCATTACGAATTGTTTCCAACGGGGTGAACCAGTTGAAAAGAAAAGACAACGCTACAATCCTGATTACCCACTATCAAAGGCTCCTTGATTATATAGTTCCTGATTACGTTCATGTCCTTTATAAAGGAAAAATTGTTAAATCCGGTACCAAAGAACTTGCATTGGAGCTTGAAGAAAAAGGATATGATTGGATAAAAGAAGAAGCAACAGTTTCTTAATGTTTAAAAGATGGCTATAGAGACAACAGATACAAAAGAGGCAATACTTTCAAATATCAAAAATCAAAATACTACAAAAGCTAATTCAGACTTAACACTTTTAGAAGCAAGACAGGAGGCACTACAAGCCCTTGCCAAACTGGATTTACCCACTACAAAACATGAAGAGTGGAAGTATACGGATATTACGAAAGCCTTAAAAAAGAACTTTGATTTTAATGTTCAGCCGGGAGTCATTCAATATTCACCCAGCCAGATTGATGCATTAAAAATTCCGGGATTAGAAGCCTATTATCTAGTGTTTCTGAACGGAAAGTTTGACAAAAGTCTTTCTTCCTTGCCTTCTGACAAAGAAAATATAACAGTTACTACCCTTTCTGAAGGGCTTAAAAATAATGAAAAGCTGATCAAAGAACATTTTGCGAAACACGTAGATATTCAGCAGGATGTTTTTGCAGCAATAAGTACTGCTTTCGTTGAGGATAGTCTTTTCGTGAAAGTTGCCGACAATGTTTCCGTTGAAAAACCATTGGTTTTCTTGCTTATTTCTGACAGCACTCATGGAAATACGGTATCTCAACCACGAAATCTTGTGTATGTGGGAAGCAATACCGAAGTCCGCTTAATTGAAAATTATATTTCCGTAGGAGACAATCCTCAGTTTACAAATTCAATAAGTGAGATTATTGTAGCTGAAAATGCCGTGGTAGACTACTACAAAATTCAAAATGAGAAAGAACATTCTTTCCACGTTGGAACAACACAAGTGCACCAGTCTAAAAATTCAAACTTTTCCTCTACGACCATCACCACTAACGGTGGAATGGTAAGGAATAACCTGAATATAAAATTAGACGGAGAAAATGCAAATGCTTTTATGCACGGCCTCTATCTTTTGAATGGAAAAACACACGTAGACAATCACACCACGGTTGATCATGCAAAACCACATTCTTATAGCAATGAGTTATATAAAGGGGTGATGAATGGGAAATCAAGAGGTGTTTTCAATGGTAAAATATATGTAAGGCAGGATGCACAAAAGACCAACGCTTTTCAATCCAACCGTAATGTATTGTTATCTGAAGACGCATCAATAAATACTAAGCCCCAACTTGAGATTTGGGCGGATGATGTAAAATGTACTCATGGGGCCACAACCGGTCAGATTGATGAGGAAGCGCTTTTTTATCTCCAATCACGAGGGATCCAGAAAGATGCTGCCAAAGCTTTACTGATGATTGCATTTGCAAGTGAGATCGTTCAGGTCATCAAAATAAAAGAATTAAAGAAGCAGGTTGAACATCTTATCGGTGAGCTACTTCATAACTAAAATGTATTGATTTTGTCTGCCAACACACTCTATTAGAATTAAGGTTGTTGACAGATCATAAAATAATAAATTTATGCCTGTCACAGAAAGAATTCCAGAAATTGTCCATTTTGATGTAGAACGGATCAGGCAAGACTTCCCCATTCTTCATCAAACCATAAATAACAAACCGCTCGTTTATTTCGATAATGCTGCAACTACCCAAAAACCCAAACAGGTAATTGATGCATTGGTAAATTACTATACCACGATGAATGCCAATATTCACAGGGGCATTCATACGCTTGCAGAACGTGCAACATTTGCATTTGAAGAAACACGCGAAACTGTTAAAACCTTCTTAAATGCATCTTCCACAGAAGAAATTATTTTCACAAAGGGTGTTACGGAAGGCATCAACTTAGTAGCAAGCAGCTTCGGCAGCGCTTTTATAAACAAAGGCGATGAAATCCTGATCTCTGCCATGGAGCATCATTCGGACATCGTACCCTGGCATTTTGTGTGCGAGGCAAAGGGCGCTATACTGAGAATTATTCCTATTGATGAAGAAGGAGATATCATTTATGAGGAGCTTGAAAAACTTGTGAATAAGAAGACAAAATTAATTGCGCTTGCACACGCTTCCAATACATTAGGCACCATCAACCCAATAGAAAAAGTCATAAAACTCGCTCATTCCTATGGTGCTAAGGTTTTAGTTGATGGCGCTCAATCCGTTTCACATATTGATATTGATGTGCAAAAGCTGGATTGTGACTTCTTTGTATTGTCGTCACATAAACTATATGGACCTACAGGAGTAGGAGTATTGTATGGCAAAAAGGAATTATTGAATGCCATGCCTCCTTATCATGGCGGTGGAGAGATGATCAAAGAAGTGACTTATGAAAAGACAACTTACAATGACTTGCCTTATAAGTTTGAAGCAGGAACACCGAACATTGCCGATGTTATCGCATTCAAAAGTGCGATAGATTATATAAATACCCTGGGTAAAAAAAATATAGCTGCTCAGGAGAATTTATTGCTATCCTACGGAACAGAAGTACTTTCTTCCATACCGGGGTTCAGAATTATCGGTCGGGCAAAAGAAAAAGTATCTATTATTTCTTTTGTTGTGGAAAGTATTAAATCCACTTTAGACATTGGAATGTATCTTGATACTCAAGGTATTGCAATAAGAACAGGACATCATTGCACCCAACCATTAATGACAAGGCTTTGTATAGAGGGCACTGCAAGGGCTTCTTTCTCTTTTTATAATACTAAAGAGGAAATTGATCGATTAAGGATTGGAATTGAAAAGGCAATAAAATTGTTTAGCTAATTAATGTGTTAATTTGTTGACACGAAGACAGATTAATGTGCTAATAAAAATGAATTAAATGACTAAATCAATTCAGGAATTACAAGACGAAATAGTGGACGAATTCTCGCTGTTAGAAAACAGGGACGACGTTTATGAATATATAATAGAAATAGGCAAAAAACTTCCTGATCTTTCTGAGGAACATAAAACAAATGAAAACCTTATAAAAGGATGCCAGTCAAAAGTATGGTTGGTTGCTCATTTGGACGAGGAGAACAACCTGGTTTTTGAGGGAGACAGTGACGCATTGATTGTAAGAGGACTGGTAAGTCTTTTAATCCGTGTTCTATCAGGCCAATCACCTGAAGCAATTTTACATTGTGAATTATATTTTATAGAAAAAATAGGAATGAGACAGATCATTTCATCCAGCAGATCCAATGGTCTGACTTCGATGATAAAGCAAATGAAATTGTATGCACTTGCTTTTCAGACTAAAATAGAAAGAGCTAAAATTTAAAAATTTATGGCTGACGAAAATATAAATCCTGAAGACCTGAAGGAGAAAGTCCTTGCAGCAATAAAAACTGTTTACGACCCGGAAATACCAGTAAACATCTATGACTTGGGTCTTATTTATGAAATCAATATTTTTCCAATTAACAGCGTATTTATTTTAATGACTTTAACCTCTCCGTCTTGTCCTTCTGCCGGAGAAATACCGGGAGAAGTAGAAATGAAAATTAAAGAAATAGAAGGAGTAAACGACGTAAAAGTTGAGCTTACTTTTGATCCACCCTATACCCAGGACATGATGTCGGAAGTAGCAAAGCTGGAGTTGGGATTTCTATAATGACGAATGTTGAATTTTAAATGTTAAATGAATGTTTAAAGTTCAACATATAAAAAATTTATAATTTAAAACTTAAAATTTAGGTATAATGTATCCAGAACATTTAGTAGCGCCAATGCGACAAGATTTGACTTCTGCGGGATTTCAAGAATTGAAAACTGCTCAGGATGTCGAAAATATTTTAAATAATGAAAAAGGAACTACACTGGTTGTAGTGAATTCTGTATGCGGATGTGCAGCAGGTGCTGCAAGACCGGGAGTAAAATTAGCTGTTGACAGAAGTCAGGCAAAACCGGACAGGTTGGTAACAGTATTTGCCGGAGTAGATCAGGAGGCTGTTAAAAAAGCTAGGGAATTTTTCCTTCCTTATCCTCCCTCCTCTCCTTCCATTGCTTTGTTTAAAGATGGAGAATTGGTTCATTTTGTTGAAAGACATCATATAGAAGGAAGAAATGCTGAATTGATTGCAAACCATCTAATGGGTGCTTTTGAAGAATATTGCAAGAATTAAAACAAAGCATAGAATAAATATAAAGAGAGCTTCGGCTCTCTTTTTTGTTTTTATAGGGGAGAGCTCACTTCCAAAAACTGCCTACCAATATGGATTGGTTTTATATATAAGAAATGAAAACTTGGCGCACTTTGCGAAAAAATCTTAGCGTCCTCTGCGTGAAATATTTACACTATACCTCAAATCAAACGGAAAATGATTCCTCAGCTTTTTTATCTATTCCAAGTAGGAAAAATAAGCCAATTAAGGATGTACAGGCGGTGACCATAAAAAAGGAAAGCGTAAACGCAATTGAGGTGGTTTCATCTACATTTAAATATTTTGTTCCCCACAATAAGACCACCGCTTCACGTAAGCCCACCCCACCTATGGTTATAGGTAATACGCTGGCCACCGAGGCCACCATAAACAAAGCCAGATAGTCTGTAAAACCAGTATTTACAGAAAGTGATAACAAAAGAAAAAAAGCGCAAAGGACTTGTCCCAATTGCACAAACATAGCCTGGAGACCTGTTTGCAAAAAAATACCCAAAAATGCAGGAAATAAGATCTTAACTGCTAGATAATACACAGGAATCAAAAGAAGTAAGGCCAGGATCAATAAATAATTAAAATAAGGGATAGGAACAGATAAGGAAGAAAACAGGATTAAAATAATAGCTATGAAAAGAAGAAAAACCATCCCGCTGGTTCTATCCAGAAATGTAGCCGTAACAATTGATTTTAATTTAATCCCGCTGAACTGATGCAGAAGGTAAACTTTATACCCATCCCCTCCGATGGATCCCGGAAGGAAAAGATTATAAAACATTCCCACCCAATAAAGCCTTAAATTAAAATTTGTAGAAAGGTTGAGATGTATCGCCTTAAAAAAATTATTCAACCGAAAAGCAGAGATCAACTTAGAAGCATTGAAAGTTAACAGCGCTAAAAACAAATAGAAGAAATCACCCTTTCTTATAGTCTCTACAAATTCATCAACGGCTATTTTTTTAAAAACAAAGTACAAAGCAGCAATCGTAAGAGAAAGCTTAATGATAAACTTTAAATAATTTTTTATCCTGATGTCTTTCAATAATCTAAAAACTTGATAAGTAAGCGTTCTTGTCTGGCAGAAGTGAATTTATAATAAACTTTGTACTTTTCATTTAAAAGCTGCGAATCCAATACAATAAAATAGTCCGTTAAGTTTTTCCTTCCTCTAAGCCCTACCACTTTTTCGATTTCTCTTTCCAAATAAAAAACAGAAGTGTGTGACAAAGGAGCTCCATACATATAAACAGAAGAATTACCGATAATGCCAGCTATTCTTAATGCATCTTCTTTTTCAATTTGCGCTTGCTCCTCCATTTTGGCCCTTGAAGGAAGAACGGTAAAGTCAAACACAAACCTCATTACAACTAAAGTTAAAATAATATATAAAAGGTTGAAAGATCTGTTTTTTACAGATAAAAAGAAAATCACCGAAACGATCAACGTACTGATTATTGAAATGAGCGGAATATTTGCCAAACCTTTAAAATGAGGAATAAAAGAAAGCGCCAAACAAAGGAGAATACAACAAGCAATAACCACCTTGCAAATCACATCAAATGCCTTTTTCCTTTTTTCGCTATCATTCATCAAGTAGAAATACAATAAGATAAGGATCAACAAAGGATAGAGCATATAGACATACCTTGCTCTGGATCCCGGAGAAGACCAGTATATCAACGAGTTGCTGAGAAAAATATAAAAACAGAATTCAATTAGCTTATTCCTTTTTATATCCTTAAACCAATTCTTTTTTATTGTAAAAATTAAAAACAACGAAGCAGGAAGAATATTTTTCAGTGTTTCAAGCGGAAATGCGACGAGATGATTTAACAATGACATCAGGGACTTTTCAAGCAAGGTTCGTTCACTGGATTGTGACCACAAATCCTTGAAATAACCTGTTAATTCATTGTATTGAGCATAAACAAAAAAATATCCTCCTACGATTGCCAGGTAAATAAAAATCCCCAGGAAGTGGTATGGAGAAAAAAGTTTTTTAAAATCTCTATTGTAAATAAAAAAGACAGGCAAGGAAATGGCTAGGAAAACCATGGAAGGAAATCCTTTTGTAAGCGTCCCCAGCGCACCTAAAAAATAAGTAATCGAGAAAAGTAAGCCAAATTGCTTGTTCTGGTAGAAATGAAAGAGGGAGAAAAAACTTAAAAGGGTTATTAACGAATAAAATATATCAATTTCGGCCAGCACCGAGAAGTAGTAGTATATATCAATAGATACTAAAAAAAGCAAACAGGCAAAGATCCCGAATTCTTTATTTACATACTTTTTCCCAATCCAAAATAGTGTAAGCCCCATTCCGACAAAGGAAAACACGGAGAAGAACCTTGTGGCAAATTCTGAATAATTTCCAAATAATTTATATGCAAATACGATGAACCAATTGTAAAGAGGAGGTTTTTTATAATAATATTCTCCAAATTCAGTAGGCACAATATAGTTTTTGTTAAAAATCATTTCCAAGGCGATCAAGGCCCTCCGGGGTTCTTCCAGATAGAGTGGGTGAAGGCCCAGGTTAACAAAAAGTGAAATCAATAAAAGGCAAAAAATCAAACTGCTAAAGCGTATTTTACTTTTATTAAAATGATCGGAAGATAAATTCAACATTTGAATACTATTACTGCCCGAAAACTACTACTTTTTGCGCAGAGGCTGAAATGGCACGGAAATCATCGGATTAAAAAAACAGCAATATAGCTGAAAATCCCACCATAAATATTCCGGGAAAAAATCTTGGAAGCTCATAAATAAATTCTGGTCGGAACAAAAAGGTGAAATGCTCCATAAAATCAAATTACAGTCTAATCTTCCACATGAGGAAGGTAACTTTCATTAGATGTGGTTTTTATTTCTTCTTCCTTTATACCTTTGTTATTTATGCTTTGAGGAAGCAAGTCATCGTCTCGGGGTAGTTCCTCTTCTTCTTCAAGTTTCTTCTTCTTAAAGATATTCAGCTCATTAAACACATCAAAACTTTGGGTGTGCATTAAACTTAATCCTCCGGTGGTATTTGCCTGTTGATTAAGGTTGAGGGTATTGTAATTGTTCCTGTTGTATAGTTTTGCCCTGAAAACTCCATCTGGCGTCAGGTCATATTCAATGGTCCATTCACCTGCTATACTTGCAAAATTCGTCTGATTTTGTTGGTTGGTGAATCCTCCTTCCCTTGTTACTTTAAGTCTTCCACCCCAAGCTGAATAAGAAATTCTGAGTTGAAAGGTATTCCAGGCGTCTGCATCCAGGCCATTTAGGTCCAGTTGGACATCCAGGTTTTCATCGTATTGAGAGGCCCAATAGCTTAATTGGTTCGACAATAATTCACTTACACTTCCGCCAGCATTAGCTTTTAGCCCGTCCCCGGCAGGGGGCTGCAATCGCCTTAAAATTAGCAAACTAAACACCTGGCGATTTAGCTCCTGCTCATCCAGTTGAATATTATTTTCAAATGTTTGAATATCAGCAAATAAAGAAACAGGTGGATAATCCCCTCCTTGCAAAGTAATCTGGCTAGGATAATCTTCAAATTCAATTTCATAATCAATATCTGGAGATAAAAGATCTCCTTTTACAAAAAGTTGAACAATCACGGGATATGGTCTTCTGACTTGAGGGTCATTCTTAGGATTATAGCCTGTACCATCTGGCTTGTCCTCAATTGAGGAGATAATTGGAGCGTAAGACACCCGTTGTTCATACTCAGCACGGATGTCGAGCAGAGCCTTATAAGGATCGCCATACCATGTAATGGTACTGCCCGGCAAAATGTCAAATTCTTTATTTATGATATTTGCCAGAGTGAAATTATACCCACCGTCTCTTAACTCATAATTGCCAAACATGGAAAATTCACCCTTAGTATCTATTTCCATTTTGATCTGACCTTCTCCATATCCCCTGATAATATCACCGGAACGCGCATCAAAAATCAGTTCACACATAGCATCAGGGGTTACATCCAGATTGAAGTCCAGTCTTATTCCCCTTAAATCGACTGTCTTTGTTCTTTCAATGGCTTTTGTAGTTGTGTCTCTTTTACTTACAAACCTGATGTATTCTTCTTCTTCTACCTTTGTATAACCTCCCAGTGGAACAAAAATCTTCGTGCCTTTATTGCTTCTGGCATTGGCCTTAATATCCAGATTGGTAAATGCGCCCAATATTTCAAAATTTCCTGTAACAATCGCTGTCCCATAAAACAGGTCATTTTCTTCAACCGATGTATTTAATACTTTGAAATTTTCAAGATCGCCGGTAAGGTAAACTACAAAGTTTTTAAAAGAGTCATAATAAATACCACCGTCAAGAATTCCAGTATTGCCCGCGTCATCTTTGATTCTCAGTCGCTTTACGATAATCCCGTCTTCTGTTAAATAAATCCAATCATTAAAAGTATAGGCGGTATTAAGATAGTTTACTGTAAGGGCACCGTTTTTTACAAATGCCTCACCCTGAAGCATCGGATTAGTCACTTTTCCGGTAATTTTAATGTCACCGGATGCAGTTCCGCCAATTTGGCTGATGATGTCTTTAATAAATGGCTCAAATAAAACAAGATCCATTTGAGTTAATTTCGCAGTGAAATTTAACGCACTATCGGCTTTATAAGGATTATAATCACCTTTGGCTGATAGAATCTCTTTATTTCCTCTTTTAAGTTCAATGGATGATGAAACTACTCTTTTTATTTTATCCCAGGCTGAACCGATATCGAAATCCCCTACATAAATTTCATCAAAGACCAGAGAATCTATAGTAAGCTTACTGTCAAGAATAAAATCATTATAAAAATCCTTAACACTTACAAATCCGTTGAGTTTGCCAATAATACTTTTATTAATCAATGGACTCAATACCAAAAGATCAAAGTTATGGGCGCTTACAATTGCGTTGGTAGCCAGGTCGCCTTCTACAGCGATTGCCTGAGATTCATTGTTCAGAGAAAAATTCTTAAACAGAATACTGTTTGGGGTGAAAGTAATTTTATTTTCGTCCTTTATGGTCCATACATTGTCCAGCACTTTAATTAAAGAAGAAGTAAAATGAAGATTGGTAGAATCTTGAAGGAAATCAAAAATTCCGCTAAGATTTATCACATTTTCTACATTCCTTTCCTGAATGAAAGTATTAAACTCAATTTCTTTTTCGTCCCAGATTCCTTCAAAAGTAAAGTCTTTGGTTTCAAGAAAATTAGCCAGGCGCTGGTTTTTTGAATAAACATAGGCACTTGCCTGCACTGAGGAACTATCGGCTTTTTTAGAACTGGATATGTCTACTTCTATGTCTTCAAACTTGTAATTTTTATAATTTATAGAATCTATATAAGTATTGAAGTTTAGAATAGAAGTGTAGCCATTTGAAAACCGTCCTTTTAAAATAACATTATCAGAAATAGAAACATCCTGAGTAAAAAGATGGATAATAGGATTAATCTCTTTAAAATGAAAATGATAATTCACTCCGTAATTTGAAAAGACCTCTCCCCTCTTTTCACTGTAATACTGCCCGGTTAATTTTTTGTTATTCAGAAAGTTCAGATAATACTCATGGAGCAGCTTAGGAACATCCTCGTAAATACTGGTAAAATTAAAATCCCCATCAGCGTTTATTTCTAAAGGGTTGGACCACAAATAGAATGTTCTTCTGGAAATATCTTTTTTAGAATCTATGTATAAAGAATCAATGGTAGCTTCGTTTTCCTTATGCCTGACAAAAGTGTTTTTAAAAATGGCTGTCCCGACGATATTATCTAAGTCCTGCCCTTTAGTATTGATGTCTACATCTGAACTGACAATGGTAAATTCAGGAGTAATATTCAACGCTTTCAAAAATGCGGTATCTATTTCGGCTTTTAGGTTCAATTCTTCGAAGTTCTCTCTTAAGTCTATCTTTCCCAGTATTTTCATTACCAGGTTTGAATCTTTTATATTGAGCTTACCCTCGAAAAATTGATTTTTTAAAGTGGCATCGGTGGTAATATTTTTATAGTCATAACTAAATAATCCCAGGCGTGCGATTTTAGCATCCAATTTATAAGAAGCATTTTGAAGCTTAAATCCTTTACCTTCCAGGTGACCACTCATGCTTATTTGTTGAACCTCTCTCGAACTTCCGGTAATTTTTCCAAGGTCGAGGTTTCTGGTTATAAGGTTTCCCTTAAGAGAATCTGAATCCAATTTTAAGTTTACGTCAGATTTGATGTATCCTACAGGACTAAAAAATTCTCCGTTAGCTACAAAGTCATCAGGGAACCCTAGAAATTTCCCATGAAAAGATACCGTATTGATGCGGTCAAGCATTTTATTGGTTCTTTCCTCATTTACATATTGCGCGAGATCCTGAGTGTAAATCACGGAAGACCTCAGACTTAATTCAATAAATGTTTCGAAGAAGTCAGGCAGCCCGTCAAATCGCACATTTCCTTTTAATGTACTTCCTGCCCGCCCAAACTTAAGATTGAAATCCTTTACACTAAACTGATTGACAATTCCTTTGGCCTTCCCCGATAAAATCCAACGGTCATTGTATGGTTTAAGATCCGGGGCAAATAAAGCAAGGTCTTTTGTAGAAATATTTGCTTCGTGGAGATCAGCAGTTACTTTTACTTTACTGTTAAACTCCCCCAAATCATTGACGTTTTTATATTCAAAAACCAGGGAATCCCTTAGTTCTGAAGAACCAATACTCGCCTTCAGCTTATGAAACTGCATGGAGTGTTTGGTATATCTGAAGAAGGTAGTCAGTTGACGGACCGGTAAATTTACGTTGTCCTCTTTCCCCCTTAAATCTTTAACATCGATTTCAATGGTATCCCGTATCAGTGTAAACCTTCCTACTTCAGAATAAATGCTGTCGATAGAAAAATGATTATGATCAAAACCATTATGGATCGTATCTTTTGCAAGGTCAGAATATTTAAAATAACAATTATTCAAATCCGCTCCGTCTATGGTAAATCTTACCGCTTTAGAAGGCTTTCTTGAAGTATCGGAAGAGGCAAACAATTTACCAATTGATTTGATAAAACTGTCAATGTTTAAATCCCTGGTTGTGGAATCCTTAATTAACCGTACTGCAAGTTTATTTAATTCAACCTGATCGAGATTAATTTCATTGTTTTGGAATATGGTTGACAATTCAAAATCTACCTTCAATTCATCTACTTCAATCATCCTGAATTTACCGGGATCCTGAACAGTTACTCCATATAAAAGCAGATGATCAAACCAGGCAATATTTACCCTGGTAATTTCAATCGGGAAATTGATCTTTTCTGATAGGTAAGAAGAAAGATTTTGAACTATTTTAGTTTGAACGGAAGGAATATTTATTAATCCTAATAAAAGAAGGAAAAGAAAAAAAACACTTAAAAAGCAATACATTAAGGTTTTTAATGCACGCCTTAAATACGCTTTAAATATATTTTTTCTTTCTTCCAAAATTTTCGAATATCTACAATACTAAATAAAGAGCGGAATATTGTTGATTCACTACTATTTTATCTATTCTTTAATCTTAAAGCTTAAATTTGCAGCATATGTCTGCAATTATCCTTGCTATTGAATCTTCCTGTGATGAAACTTCTGCCTCCGTTATCAGCGACGGCAAAGTTCTGAATAATATTATTGCCACCCAATCTATTCATCAAAAATATGGCGGCGTAGTTCCGGAACTTGCCTCGAGGGCACATCAGCAAAATATAACGAAAGTTGTACAAGAAGCCTTGCAAGAGGCCAATATACAAAAATCCTGCCTAAAAGCAGTGGCTTTTACAAGAGGCCCGGGTTTGTCAGGTCCTTTACTTGTGGGAGTTTCTTTTGCAAAAGCATTTGCACTGGGATTAAACCTTCCATTAATTGAAGTAAATCACATGGAGGCACATGTGCTGGCGCATTTTATTGATGACCCCAAACCGTCCTTTCCTTTCTTGTGCCTGACAGTAAGCGGCGGTCATACGCAAATCGTACTTGTAGAAGATTATCTTAAAATGAAAGTATTAGGGGAAACTCAGGACGATGCTGTCGGGGAAGCCTTCGATAAAGCAGCCAAACTTCTTGATTTACCTTACCCAGGTGGTCATTTAATCGATAAATACGCTTCGTCTGGAAATCCCTCTGCTTTCAAATTTCCAAAAACAGAAATGCCCGGCCTTAAGTTTTCCTTTAGCGGAATCAAGACGGCTTTACTTTATTTTTTGAGGGATAATTCATTAAAGGACCCTGACTTTGTTAAAAACAATTTTAATGACATTTGCGCCAGCTATCAGGATGCATTAATTATGATGCTTTTATCAAAGTTAAAAAAGGCAGCAAAAGAAACCGGAATCTCTCAAATCGCGATAGCAGGAGGAGTCTCCGCAAACAGCTATTTGAGAAAAAAGCTGGAAGAGTTTTCCTTGCAACACAAATGGAAAGTTTTTATTCCTGCTTTTGAATATTGCACAGACAATGCAGGAATGATTGCCATTGCCGCACACTTCAAATATTTGGAAGGACAGTTTGTAGGTCAGGATGTTACTCCTGATCCGAGATTAAGAATTTAGAAATTTATTTTCTCTCCAATTCCTTCAGGAGCTCCGGCCAGGAAGTTTTAGAAAGATACATCGAGAATACATCTTTTACATCAAATCCTTTTCTCACTAAGGCCTTATTCAATTCAATGATTTTTTGAGAATCCTTCCAATTCCCTTCCTTATCCTTTCTCAAGAGGTCACTTGCATATACCATTTGCAACTCAGGGAAGTATATAATCAGGTTTCTTTCGCCGGATTCGCTTCTCAGGGGAAAAATGAGCATTTTATTTAAACCTTCGCCTTGAGTAAAGTCCTGATAAATTGGATTCAATTTAAACTTGTAAATATTATTTGAATATTTATCAGGATAGGTCTCATAATTTGCTTTAAGTAACTTTTCGATAATTCCCTTATTAAGGTCAAGGGAAAAGATTGGGATGTTAGAAGCCGCGTATTCTCTAAGTCCGCCAATAACTTCCCAACTGTCTGAAGTGGATACTACTCCTTTGAGCCAGGCGTTTGGAAACAGTTGTTTAATTTGTTTTATAGTTTCGGCAGAATGGCTCGAAGAGTATGGTGCATCCAGAATAAGCAATCCGTCACTTTGCTTTACAAAATAAGTCGAAAGTGTGTCCTTTAACTTCCAGATCCCAGGCTGAATTTCTATAGGTTTATTTGAAGGCTTTTTCTGGGTCCTTTCTTTCTGTGCCTTCACTATCTCCTGAGGAATAGTAAAATCTTTATCGTTGACCGGTTGATTTATTTTCACTTCTATAAATCTCAATGTTTTGTAAGGCATGCCATTTTGTTCGATATTCCATTGAAGCGGATACCAGATACCGCCTTTAATACTTGCCCAATCAGAAAAAGAATAGACCGTTTTTATGTCTCCCCATATTCCATAGTTATCATAAGGATAGGGTCGAGTAATTTCTATTGCCGTAAGTAGGTTGGTAAAACTGTTTAAATACAATTTCACAGGGAAATTTTTCCAGGAAAACCTGACTACATTATTCACGATCCCCTGAACTGTAACATGTTTATCACAATTAAGGTCTTTTGCTTTAAGTGCGGTAAAAAGAGCAGTTTCAGGACTTAAAAAAAGTTCTTCCTGAAGGCCGTCCGGTAACAATAAGGTTTCTTTATCTTCTTCCTGAAAGACTACGCCACTTATAATTACATTTCTTGTGGACTTTACCGGAATGGTTTTAATAGATCTTCTAATTTTCCTTCCGTTTACATCCCTTATTTCTTCAAATTTTAAATATTCGACCAAATAGGGCCCTTCCGCACGTTCCGATTGGTCCATTTTATACCTGTGCCCATAACCATCCAGGTAAATACTTTTTAACGATTTTAACGTATCCCTCCCGCCCATGGCTTCTATGGCATTTTCAATATGAATTCTGGGGCATTTTTGGAAAACCTCAGGGACAATTTCCTGAGCATTACTTACGAAAAAAAAGATACTTGAAAAGATAAAAGCTAATATGTATTTATTGAGCATGGTTCGAAACAGATGTGTAAAAATATAAAAGGCGATTAATTTAATAGAAAAAAACAAAATCATTTAACATAAAAATCCTTTGCAGCAGTCTTTGAATGTGTCATTCTATAAAACCCTGTTAAATGTTATATATTATATTGCATTTATTAAATTATTAACTTACTTCGCACCTAAATAATTTTTTGAAATAAAATAAGCATTATACGTCTCCAAACCCGGAGGAATATTCAATGCAACTAATAAAAAAACAATATACATGGAAATTTACAGCAGCAGCAACCATCTGAATAAGTGCAGGTCTTCAAAAAAGTAAATCGGGTGCGAATAAGAGGATACTAGGGTGCCCAGGTTGTAACTGGAAAGAGAAAATATAAAAGGACAAATCAGGATGAGATCATAAACTCAACAGGTGGGTCTTTTGTAGGTCTCAGCAACTCCGCTTCCGGCGGATCTTTATCTTTAAATATTTATTTTTAATTAACATTATATTACAAATAGGAAAGGACGCTTCTTTCCTATTTGTTTTTACCCTTTTCCTCTTTTTTTCTCTCTTGTATTTATTTCTGTATTTAATAGTTTTGCATAAGCCTATAAAACTATGACCCTAGAAGAAGCTCAATCAAGAGTTCAAAGTCTTACTGAGAAAATCAATCATTACAATCAGCAGTATTATCAAAAGAGTATTTCTGAGGTTTCTGATTTTGATTTTGATCAATTGCTCGAAGAATTAGCCACCCTCGAGACGAAGTACCCTGAACTTAAGGCAAGCGACTCCCCAACACAACGGGTGGGAGGAACTATAACAAAGGAGTTCCCTACAGTTATTCACAAACATCCGATGCTTTCCCTTGGAAACACTTATTCGTTTGAAGAATTGGAAGAGTTTGATAACCGGATAAAGAAGGCACTGGGCAATGATTATGAATATTTCTGCGAACTTAAATTTGATGGGGTTGCGCTTAGCCTGACTTATAAAAACGGCAAATTATTAAGAGGAGTAACTCGTGGTGACGGAGTAAGAGGCGATGAAATAACAAATAATGTAAAAACCATAAGGTCAATACCTCTTAAACTTCGAGGGGAAGATTTTCCTGAGGAATTTGAGGTAAGGGGTGAAGCGTTTTTGCCCACGGAAGAATTTGAAAGAATAAACAGGGAAAAGGAAGAACAAGGCGAACCTATGATGGCAAACCCAAGGAATGGCGCTTCCGGTACACTCAAAATGCAGGATTCTTCGATAGTTTCCAAAAGAAGGCTTGATTGTTATTTGTACCAATTCCTAAGCGACAGACAGGATAATTTAACCCATGAGCAAACGATTCAAAACCTGGAAAAATGGGGATTTAAAGTTTCTCCCACTTATAGAAAATGTAAGAATATACATGAGGTATTTGACTATATAAAAGAGTGGGAAACCAAACGCTTCCAACTTCCCCTTGATACCGATGGAATAGTTGTCAAGATCAATGATTTTAATCAGCGACGGGAGCTTGGTTATACAGCAAAAAACCCACGTTGGGCGATAGCCTATAAATATAAAGCATTAAGCGTAGCTACCGTTCTAAAATCTATTTCCTACCAGGTTGGAAGAACCGGTGCAGTAACGCCGGTAGCCAATTTACAGCCAGTACTTCTCGCAGGAACTACAGTTAAAAGAGCCTCTTTGCACAATTCGAATGAAATAAAAAGATTAGACCTGAGGCTTGGCGATACGGTTTATGTAGAAAAAGGAGGAGAAATAATTCCCAAGGTTACTGGTGTAGATTTAAGCAAACGAAATCCCGATTCACAGGAAGTGGTTTATATAACAGAATGCCCGGAATGTGGAACGCAGTTGATTAGAAAAGAGGGTGAAGCAGCCCATTATTGTCCGAATGAAAAAGGTTGTCCTCCGCAGATCAAGGGAAGGATAGAACATTTCATTCAAAGAAAGGCAATGAATATAGACAGTCTGGGAGAAAGGACAATAGACCTTTTATTCCAAAATAATTTAATTAGGGATCCGGCAGATCTTTATTCCCTGAAACAAGAAGACATTTTACAACTTGAAGGTTTCAAGACAACTTCGACAAATAACCTTTTAAAAGGAGTAGAAAAATCAAAGGAAATTCCCTTTAAAAATGTGTTATTTGCTATCGGTATAAGATACGTAGGCGCTACTGTTGCTGAAAAACTGGCTGCTTATTTTAAAAACATCGATGCGATTTCCACTGCGACTTTTGAAGAGTTGATTGCGGTACCTGAAATTGGGGAAAAAATTGCTGAAAGTGTCTTAAAATATTTTGCCGATCCTGAAAACAGACTTTTTGTTGAACGTCTGAAACTTGCTGGGGTCTGCCTTGTAGCAGAAGAAGAAAAAGTTATTCAGGAAAGTAATGTATTGGAAGGCAAAACTTTTGTTATATCCGGTGTATTTGCCAATTTTGAACGTGATGATCTGAAATTCAAGATTGAAGCAAACGGAGGAAAAGTAGTCTCTGCGGTTTCCGGCAAGCTGGATTACTTACTGGCTGGTGAAAATATGGGACCTTCAAAACTAGAAAAAGCCCAAAAACTTGGAATTAAAATTATCACTGAAAGCGATTTTTTGAAAATGCTTGGATAAAGTATTCCATTAATCCCTTTACCATTTAAAACTAACTTATATCAGGAAAAAGAATTGTAAACAAGCTTAAATGAATAAGTTAAAAAAATATTTCCTAGAGGCAAATAACAAAAAATACAGCAAGTCAAAAAATCAGCCGGTTCGTTTTAATATAAATTATAATCAGGCCCAAACCATTGGAATCTTATTCTCTTCAGAAAATATTGAAAACATTGACGCTTTGACAAACTTTGTTAAGATGCTTCAACAGGATGGCAAACAAGTAAAAGCGCTTACTTTTCACCATACAGAAAATAAAAAAAGTTTGCACACCTATAATTTTAATCATCACGTGATTACGGATAAGGACATTTCTAATTTCGGAGAAATAAAGTCTTTTTTAGCGGATGATTTCATAAATGCTGAATTTGATTATTTACTTTGCATCGATAATAATCCTTCCATAGTTTTTGAAAATATTTTGCAAAAAAGTAAGGCCAAATGCCGGATAGGAAAATTTATTGAGGGGCAGGGATATTATGAATTAATGATTAAAATCAATGAAAATGAAGGTACAGATGCCTTAATGAAGCAGATGTATCACTATGTAAAGACTATTAAAAATGACTAGAAGTAAGTTTGTGGGCACAGGAGTAGCTTTGGTAACTCCATTTACGGAAAAAGGGGCGATTGATTATGAAGCATTGGCAAAGGTTCTGGAATATACCGCCCAGGGAGGAGTAGATTATTATACCGTTCTTGGAACAACCGGAGAATCTGTTACTTTAGGAAAAAAAGAAAAACAAGAATTAATCAGATTTGTAGTCAACAACAATACAAAGAAGTTACCCATCCTTTTAGGGATAGGAGGAAATAACACCCAGGAAATCCTGGAATCCCTTAGTGAACTTAACGCGGATGGGATAGATGCCATTCTTTCTGTTAGCCCCTATTACAACAAACCTTCTCAGGAAGGCATTTATCAGCATTATACTAAAATAGCTGACAATTCCCCTTTGCCTGTCATTTTATATAATGTTCCCGGAAGGACTTCTTCGAATGTATCATCAGCAACTACGCTCCGCCTGGCGGCGCATTCCAATATTATCGGAATAAAAGAAGCTTGCAGTGACCTTGTGCAATCTATGGAAATTGCGAAAAGTAAACCTTCCGATTTCTTATTAATATCAGGAGACGATGTTTTAACCCTACCGATAATAGCTGTTGGCGGAGAAGGCGTGATATCCGTTGCTGCCAATGCATTTCCGAAGAAATTTACCCATATGGTTAAAAGCTGCCTGGACGCAGATTTTAAAGAAGCAAGCAGAAGCCTTTTTGAGTTCCTTGAAATCAATCCATTACTCTACTCGGAAAGCAATCCAGTGGGAGTAAAAGCGGCCCTTTCTTATTTAGGCGTTTGTAAAGATGAAGTTCGGTTGCCGCTTGTCAAAGCATCAGAAAAGCTAAAAAAAGAAATAGAAAACGCAATAAATAAACATCAACTCCAATAGAATAAATCCTGATTATTTGAGTTTTTGACTTTGAACCAAACAACAGCCAAAATTTTTTTTGCAAAAATAACCTTAACAACAAACCAACTAAAAATGAAAAAAACAACTTTAATGATGGCGCTATTTGCTGCGCTTGCTATGGTATTTACAGGATGCAAAGACGAAGAAGTTCCCGCCATTGAGTATAAAACTCAAGGATTTATAAAAGGAACTTTAGTCGGAGAAACGAGTGAAGGAGATGATTTAAATGAAAAGTTTACATATTCTCAATACTCTGGAGGCTTATTATCATATTATAATGTAAATGAAACATTTGAAGGAGAAGATTTCTATAAT
>DASPJL010000045.1:0-32209 GCA_035628645.1 Cytophagales bacterium
CTGGTTCCTGCTATTCCAAGGCCATTATTGGCATGACCATTGGAACACCCCGCTACCTCAGTACCATGTCCTGATCCATCCGCTGTGGCGTCATTGTCACGATCTGCAAAATCCCACCCTCTAAAATTATCTACATAGCCGTCATTGTCATCGTCAATGTTATTTATAGGGTCGGCGTAATTGTATTTAATATTTCCCTTTAAATCCTGGTGGTTAAATAAAACGCCTGTATCAATAATGCCAATAATTGTATTGCTGTCTCCCCGCTGAATGTTCCAGGCGTTATATGCATTTATCAGGTTAAGTTGATATTGTATCCCAGAAGTTGGATTAGCTTTCGGGTCATTGGGTATTAAAAATAACTTATGGTTATAATAAGGTTCTGCATATTCTACATTTTCATTCTTTCTTAATGAATTAATGGCTGTCTCCAGATTTTCATCAGGAGAAATTTTTATGATGTAGATATTTGAAAGATCGACCTGATGAGAAGAAGTTTTAGAAGAAAGTGGTTTCTTTTCATTAGGGAAAGGTTTTGTAAAACTCTTTAATTTTAGTGCCGTCAGTTCTTTCTCTATTACATCCAGGCCCAATTCCCCGCTTCTAATTTCCCGTCTTTGATTTGCTCCCTGAGATGTAGAATTTGGTACTGATTTTAATTTAATCACAATGGTACCTTCTTCGTATTCACCAGAAGAAACCGGGGAATTTAAAACTAGAACATCACTTTGCTGACCTTTCAGAGAGGCCGATAGCAGTGCAAGGGAAAACAGTAGATATAAAAATTTCTTCACTCTTTAAAATTAAAGCATGAAGGAATTTTAACCTTTTCGCATAGTGCTTAAAAGGTATATATGCAATTTCTAATAATGCTTTTCACAAAAACCAGAATTCAAGTGGTTGTCAAAAAAAAGCATTAAATGTAATTTATTTAATATAACTAATTGGTTATTAACCAAGGGACAAAAAAGGAATATAACTTTACCTTCTCCCTATATGCACTGCTTGCAATGAAAAAGTATAGGAAGATCGTAAAAGTTTTAGATTAAAAAGAAAGGATTTAACCAAAAAGTATCATGAGGATGTCCAAAAAGTGTGTTTGCCTTCTTAGTGAATTTGTTTTACCTCTTTAAGAATCTATTAACAAATGGCTTAAAGAGCACAAAATAATTCGAAGAGTCCTTTTGAACACCCTCAATAATATCTTATAATTTTATTTTGTCGATTATTTTATCCACAATCCCATAATTAACGGATTCTTTGGCATTCATCCAATAGTCTCTGTCAAAGTCTTCAAGGATTTTCTCTACAGAATGGCCGCAATTTTGAGCTAAAATCTCGGCACCCATTCGCTTAGTTTTAATGATTTCTTTGGCCTGAATTTCCAGGTCGCTTGCCTGGCCTTGTATTACCCCGCCAATACTTGGTTGATGGATCATTACTCTTCCGCTTGGCCAGATGTATCTTTTTCCTTTCGCGCCGACTGAAAGTAAAATAGAACCCATTGAAGCTGCAAGTCCCATGCAAACCGTAGAAACCGGTGATGAGATCATCTTGATGGTATCGTATATAATCATTCCTGAAGTAACCACTCCGCCAGGGCTGTTGATATAAAGAGTGATCTCTTCACCCGGCTTATCATTTTCAAGAAACAGTAATCTTTGAACTACATCTTTAGCAGAATCATCCATAACCGGCCCCCACAGAAAGATCCTTCTTTTTTCCAGAAACTTCTTCTGAAATTTGTTAAGGTCGCTTAAATTCTCGATAACCTCCTTTATTGTTTTTTCTTCTTCTGAAATTATCATTACAGTATAGTATTTACTTTTAAAACCCTAAATATAACAATCAAATTCTTATCCAAAAGAGGGTAAAGAATATTAACCGCAATTTTAATAAAAACACGTAGAATTTTGAGATAAGTTGAAGTAAAGATGGAAGTGGGAATATGGAAGCAGGAAGTGTCCGGAAAGCGATGACGTCCTCGGTAGAAAATCTTGGATCAATTTGAAAGTTGAGGACGTATCGAGACAAGCTGTCCACCTTAAAATAATACCAAATATACCTACAGCGAACCTACAGCGAACCTACAGCGAAGGAACAAACCGATAGGAAGGCGGCTTAAAAATTAGAATAATACAAAAACTGATGTTAAAACGATAAAAAACAAACTTAACGATTCTCGCTTTCTATCTAATTCATTAAGTGTGGAATTGGGTAGTTGGAAGATGGAAGCACGAAGTTGTCAAGAAAGCGATGACATCCCTCGTTAGGGATCTTTATAAATTACTCGTCCCAGGGGATGTCATCTCTGATAAGGCAGTGGATGACAACTTCCCACCTCCATCTTCCAACTATTTCACCATAATTCCTGCTGCAAATCTTCCTGCCGAATTTGCTGACTTCCTGGCGGAAAAAAACATGTGGTCATTTTTATAAGTACATATCTCAGCAATTTCTATGGCTTGCTCAGGAACACCTAACGCTAACAGTTGCAATTTATTCAGCTCCCACAGGTTTAAAAATGCTTTATCTTCTCTTCCCTTATGGATTAACAAACCTTGCGCTGTTCCAAAAACATTTTTGACCTCAGCAATTACCTCTGCGCCTACTTCATAAACCTCCTGGCAAATGGAAGGGCCTATTCCTACTATCATATCCTCCGGTCTGGCTCCAAAATTTGTCTGCATGGCCAGTATTGCCTTTGTCAGAATCTTTCCAACAGATCCGCGCCAACCGGCATGAACAGCGCCTGCAGAATTGGTTATTGGATCATAAATTAAGATCGGGACACAATCAGCTGACATCACAGAAATTAACACACCTCTTTCATTGGTAATAATTGCATCTGTATCTTCCAGTGTTTCCTCCGTGGAATTTGTACCAAGGACTTTAACATTTGTACTATGGGTCTGACTTGGAAATATTACTTTGTGCGGTTTAATATGAAAAACTTCAGCGAGCCGCCTTCGATTTTCAAGTACGTTTTCCCTACTATCGTTTACTCTAAAACTTAAGTTAAACTCCCCAACCGGACCTTTACTCACACCACCAGACCTTCCTGAAACATAATGGGCAATCTGATCAAAACTGGAAAGATTTTGAAATTGCCATAGTGGAAGACCATTAAATTCTTTCTCGTACATCCTAAAAATAATTTATTAAAATCCCGGTTAAATTAAGACAATCTTGTTTCTTCTAAAATAATTGCCGATAGAAAAGATTAATTTATATTTGAAATCAATGCGATACATTAAAAAGTTATTCTGTTTGCCCCAATTATCTCTGTTGGCAACTTTAGGACAAGCGGGGAAAAAAGCTTCAGCTTTTATTTAAGAGAAATGCATAAACGGTTTCTATTACTAATTTTAATTTCATTTACATTTTTCGATACTTATGGACAAAAAAACGGCAGGGACTCTGTCGGGAGTAAATCAGGCGCCATTATACAAGAAGTAAAAATATTTGCCGAAAAGGACAATATTGTTTCTAAGCTCTTAAGGAATTTCCTAATAATAGAAAGGAAATCAAGTCCTTCTGAACCGCAGCAATATAGCGACGAAACGTTTGACGACTTTGAAGGGAAATTTATCCGCAAGATAAACATTAAGGTGTTGGACGTCTTTGGAGCATCTATCAATAATCCTGACAAACGCGAAAAGGGATGGCTTGAAAAAACAGGAAACCGGGTTCATAAAAACACCGAAGAGTGGGTAATCAGACAGAGACTTTTATTCAAGAGAGGCGATCCTCTGGATCCTTTAGAAGTTTCGGAAACAGAACGTCTTTTAAGACAATACAAAAATACTTATGACGCCAGGATTGTGGCTAAAAGAATTCCATCGAGCGAAGACAGCGTGGACCTGTTTGTACTTGTGCAGGATGTATGGAGTATTACTGGCGGAGGAGCACTAAAGCTTGGGCCGCCATCAGGTAAACTGGAATTGAGAGACGTTAATTTTTGGGGACTGGGAAATGAGTTAAGCGGCCAGGTTTTGTACAATAAACCTGATTCTTTCCCCTGGCACTATTCCCTGGAATATACCAATTATAACATTCTCAAAACGTTAGCCATTGGAAACGTTTACTATAAAAACCTTCCGTTGGCGTTGAACTATGGAATTGGCCTGAATAAAGATTTCTTATCACCCACCGTAAGACTTGCAGGAGGTATTAACTTTAACTGGCTTGAGGACAAGAGGTTTATATATGACCAGGATTCCAGCATAATTTCCAGTGGGTACAATAACAATCAGCAAGATTTCTGGTTGGGCTATGCCTGTAGTATGGGAGCAAAACAAAGTGAGAAAAATTATCACATAGCGGGAAGAATATTAAATACAAATTACACCCAATTTCCGGCTATGGACACCTTCAGGATCTCTTATCAAAATTCAACCCTTTATCTTGGCTCGATAGGTTATACATACAGAAGATTTATTAAAGACAATTATATATTCGGACTGGGAAGAACGGAAGATATTCCAATTGGCAAGACCATAATGTTTACTTCGGGTTATGAAGATGGGCAATATTTTAAGCGACCCTATATAGGAGCAAGAACTGCAATGAGTCAATATTTCAATAAAATAGGCTATCTATCGGCCTCACTGGAATGGGGAAGTTTTAGAAATAATAACCGGTGGCAGGATGAAGTTGTTTCAGCGGAATTGTTGTTCTATACAAAACTCATTTCCCTGGATAACTGGAGATGGAGAAATTTTTTCTGGAATAGAGTGACTTATGGATACAACACTTCTCCGGGGAAGATTTTAAATATTAACCAAAGAGAAGGAATCAGAGGATTTAGCGGAGGATACATATATGGTAATAAGAAGTATGTTATCAACTATGAAAGTGTATTCTATACACCAATTAATATCCTTGGTTTCAAAACTGCTTTTATGCTTTTTGGAGATTTTGCCTTTTTAGGAAAAAATGAAGATCCTTTATTTAAAGGGAAATTTTACCAGGCTTACGGTATTGGCGTTCGGTTCAGGAATGAACACCTGATCTTTCGTACCATTCAGTTGACTTTAGGGTACTATCCCAATACAAGTAGCACCAATCAAACTACTTTTGAGTTCTTTGAAGAAAGCCGCACTTTTTACGAGTTTACTAATTTTCAATTTCCTAAACCCCGTCCATTGGAATTTTAATATAAATTAAAGCTTCTGAACATCTTATATGTCATGTCGTTGTATTAAAATAATATTCTAAATTAGTGTGGATGAAAAAATTTTTTACCAACGCATGGAGTATAATAAAGGACATCAATGAAAAGATCCAAAATAATGATCCTTTCAGTTACAGCGCTTCCATTGCCTATTCAACGATATTTTCTTTGCCTGCCGTTCTTATTATAATCATAAGAATAACTTCTTACTTCTATAGTGACGAAGCAGTAAGCGGGGAATTATATGATCAACTTTCAGGGTTTGTTGGAGAAAAAAGTTCTTTAACCATCCAGGAAGCTATTAAAAATGCAAGTCAGTCTGATGTGGGAGTTATTGCTACAGTTATTGGAATAGTTACGCTGCTTATAAGCGCAACTACCGTTTTTCTCTCCATTCAGAATGCCTTGAATAACATTTGGGGTGTAAAACCGAAACCACAAAAGGGACTGCTTAAACTTGCCATAAACCGGCTTCTGTCCTTTGCTATCGTTGCGAGTATGGGTTTTATTATGTTGGTTTCCTTTGTCATTGACGCCATCCTTGTAGCTTTTCAAAAATACATAGCTGAAATTTTTTCCGATATCACGGCAGTTTTAATGCAGGTTATCAATTACTCTATTTCATTGGCAGTAACCACACTAATTTTTGCTATGATCTTTAAGGTACTGCCTGATGCAAAAATAAAATGGAGAGATGTATGGACAGGTGCTTTTGCTACAACAGTTCTTTTTACTGCAGGAAGGTTTTTAATTGGCCTTTATCTGGGGAACAGCAGTATAGGTTCCACCTACGGGGCCGCGGGCTCTATTGTCATTGTTTTGGTTTGGGTCTACTATTCTTCGTTCATTATGCTCTTAGGCGCCATTTTTACTCAGGTATTTTCCCATCAAAGAGGAAGGCTTATTCTTCCAACCCAACAGGCGGTCTTTTTGGTTAAAAGAGAACTAGATCCTGACGAGGTAGGGATAGAGGTGATAGATGAAATTATTAGAAACAAAACAGACAAAGAATATATCTAAGAGAACAGAAACTAGAATTTCTTCATAATCAAATCCCGGTAATTCATAATCTGGTCACTTTGTTCCAGATTTTCTTTCGAAGGTCCGTTCAGGACAATTCCATAGGCGTCAAATCTTGATCCATGGCATGGGCAATCCCAGGATTTTTCAACATCATTCCATCTTACAATTCCTCCCAAGTGAGTACAAACTGCAGAGCAAACGTGGGTATTCCCCTTTAAATCCTTATAAACTGCCAGTTTTTTTAAACCCTTTCTCATTACCGCGCCAGTTCCCGAAGCTATTTCATCCACATTATTTACTTCACTTCCTTTAAACCAATCCATATATTGCGCAGCCACATTAAAGTTCTCCTTCACAAATTCTTTTGTAGAAGAAAGACTTATCCGGCTTGGATTATACAGGAATTCCCATTCATTTGATCTTTTCATGATTAGGTCAGTAATCAGCATGGCACCTATGGTGGTGTGTGTCATCCCATGTCCGGAGTCTCCGGTAATAATATACACATTTTCATCGCCGGGGTTTCTACCTAAAAATGCCAGGGAATCCACAGGCTCCAAAACCTGTCCAGACCATTTGTATGGAATATCTTTAATCAATGGAAAATGTCGCCTCGCCCATTCGATTAATTTTTCAAAATGGCTCTCTGGGTTGCTTTCCTGCCCGGTTTTGTGGTCTTCACCACCAACAATAAGCAGATCATATTCCTGGTCAAATCCTTCTATATTTTCCTGAATCCTTATGTAATGATATGGATCGGGAGTATCCCACAGGAGTATTTTAGGAAAACTTCCCTTAGGTATTAAAGCGCCGATTACATAAGTTCGGTAGGGTGCTTGTTTGGTGTGCATAGTCACAAGGTCATTAATTGGAGAATTGGTTGCAACGACCACACTTTTAGCCGAAATGGTAAACCCTCTATCCGTGACTACCTTTGGATTATTACCATCCTCAACCGAAACCGCCCTTGTATAAGTAAAGATATTACCTCCCTTTATGGTTATGTTTATAACCAACCCTAATATATATTTCAGCACGTGAAACTGTCCCTGGTTAGGATATTTAATACAAGGCCCTGTCTCAAAACTAAATAAGGGAGCGCTGTTTACAATTTCTGCTTCTGTAAACCCTGCGCGCTTTGCAGCTTCCAATTCCTTTTCAAGGTCTATTACTTTGTTCCCCTCCGGATTAAACAGATAGCCGGAAACCCTGCTAAAATCACAGTCAATATTTTCTTTTCTTATTATTTCCTCTATTTTATCAATTGCCGATTTATGGCTTTCGTAAGCAAGCTTCACTCCTTTTTCGCCATGAATTTTTTCAAGGATTTCAAATCTGTCGTCCAGGGCCGAAGCAAGATGAGCTGTTGTACGGGCTGTCTCTCCTCCAGCCAAGGGGCCATCCTCAACAATTGTAACGGATTTACCTTCGCTCAATAACAAATATGCAGTAGTTAATCCGGCAATACCAGCACCTACAATACAAACATCAGTGGTTAAATCATGATCCAATGGTTCATAAGGAGGAATACTTTCTGTATTCATCCAAAAAGAGATGCTTTTGCCTGAATCGTTGTTCATACTATCGTTGGTAAAGATTGATGGATACCAACTATACGAGAGATATGAAGCTGAGTTAAGGGTTGATCAATTATTCTCTTTTAATATAACCAAAGGGGATTTTAAGTTTTCTGCTTTTTCAAGACTTACTTCTGCCGAACCGATAAACAAACTGGCTTTTATTTTCAAAGGAATTTTATTTACATCGTCAGACAACCAGCAGGTAATTGAGTTTTCTCCTGCAAAAACCTTATTATCTGGCATAACAGGCTTTAGAACGTGAGCATTTATATTTCCAAAATCAGTTTTTACTACTTCTTTTCCCTGATATAATATTTGGAACTCATAAATTCTATCTTCAAAAAAAGTATTAAAAACAATAGTATCTTTTTTTGCAATTGTATCGAAATCTAAGGAACGCAAATAATAAAATCCGCTGATAATATCCTGAACATTGGCGGGAAAAAGATAATACTTTGGTTCTTTAAACACTTTGTTTTTAAAGTCATAGGTTTTGTTTTCCAGGAATGAGGTCTTATGGTCAAACTTCACAATCTCATGCTTTCTATACCCACCTTCGGAGAGCTTCCTGTAGGAAATATGGGGAATCAACGCGGCGGTGTCTACGTAAGCGCCCCAGTAGTCATTGATTTTAGCAATCATATCAAATGCCCCTGTCGTTCTGCCGTTTACTTCTATTTTATAACATGGCCTGTTATTTATAGAATATATCTGTGAGTCGATTTCCACTCTTGTCATTCCTGCGGAAATAAATCCATAGCTGACCTTGTATTCCAGCACCTCATTTTGTGAAAATGATTTTTCAACAACTCGATAATGAGGTTCGGATGACTGGAAGCTTAAAAAAATTAAAGCTAAAAAAGGTAAAAGATTAAAAGATTTTTTCATTACTTTAATAACTTACAAATCGAGTCATAAATTTTTCATCACCTAAAAAATTATTGTAAAAGCGTTCAGGCTGAAAGTAATTTTCAGGAAACTTAATAACTTTTACATCTTTAGGATAAAATTTATATCTTTGTTTATGTAAGATGTTCCACTTGTTTACCGCGGTAAGCAGGTGGAACGTTATTTTTTATAATCCTAATACAGATTAAAACTTAAAAATTTTTAACACTAAATCACTAAAAATATGGCGAAAGTGTCTTATTACACTGCGGAAGGGCTCAATAGGTTAAAAGAAGAACTTAACGAACTTAGAACTAAGGGAAGAGCGGCTATGGCAAAACAAATTGCCGAAGCACGAGACAAAGGTGATCTCAGCGAAAATGCTGAATATGATGCAGCTAAAGATGCTCAGGGACTACTGGAATTGAAAATCTCAAAACTGGAAGAAGTGGTTGCCAATGCCCGAATAGTAGATGAGTCTACTATAGATGTAAATCAGGTAAGCATACTTTCCAAAGTAAAGATAAAAAACAAAAAGAACGGAGCTGAGGTTATTTATACTTTGGTATCGGAAGAGGAAGCGGACTTAAAAGCCGGCAGAATATCTGTAAAATCACCCATAGGTAAAGGGTTATTAGGTAAAAAGAAGGGCGATTCTGTGAACATTCAAGTTCCGGCCGGTGAAATAGAATTTAAGGTTATGGACATTTCAAGATAATCTGTTATGGCAAGTATTTTTTCTAAGATCATAAAAGGAGAAATTCCATCTTATAAAATTGCAGAGGATGAAAATTTCTTTGCTTTTTTAGATGTTATGCCAGTCGCAAAAGGCCATGTATTGGTGGTTACGAAAAAAGAAGTGGACTACATTTTTGATTTGGAGGATGATCTTCTGAATTCAATTCTTGCTTTTTCGAAACCAATTGCAAAAGCTATTGAAAAAGCTATACCATGCAAAAGAATTGGGGTCAGTGTTATTGGCCTGGAAGTTCCACATGTTCATGTTCATCTTGTTCCGTTAAACACGATGAACGATATAAATTTCACGAAACCTAAATTGAAATTTTCTGAAAAGGAAATGGAAGATATAAGGGATAGTATTAAGAAGTTTCTTTAAAAAAATTAAGGAGGAGAAATCCTCCTTTTTTATTTCTTCAAAAGCGAGTTTTTATGAATTGTCGCTTCTTTCACATCATTTAATTCATTGATATAAATAAAAACCACATAGTCCTGATTATTCCAGTCCTTCTCTACTGGACCTTCATAGTTCTTTTTATAACCGATAATAATATAAGATTTATTTGGAGCACATCCCGGAAAGGAAATTTCTTGTCCCATCTCAAGATGGGGTTCAGGGTGTAGTTCTTTTTTTTCTTTACAACCTGAAAAGGCAACAACACAAATAAAAACAATCAGGAAATATCTTACCCTAGCCATATATAATCACTTCTTAAATTCACACAAGGATAAGACTTTAAATTAAGTAGAATCTTTGATTTTTAGCAGGAATTCACAACTTGTAATATTTTATAAAAAAAGCCCTTATTGGGCTTTAAAAAAAATAACGTAAGGGTTAATAATTATATTTTTTTTACATTAACAGCATTCATACCTTTCTTTCCACTAACTAATTCGAAGCTAACTTTGTCATTTTCACGAACTTGTTCCGATAAACCTGTTACATGAACGAATACCTCCTGATCAGAGGCGTCATCTTTAATAAAGCCATATCCTTTACTTTCATTAAAGAACTTAACTGTACCTGTTTGCATAAAACTTAATTAATTAAAAAAACAAATTAAATTAACTGAAAAATTATTAATAATAATAGTTTTATACTAAGTTTTTTGACCATCAAAAAGCGGCTAAAATTCGGTTATGAAAGAATTAATTCTAATACGTCATGCGAAATCAAGTTGGAAATTTCCTGATTTACCTGACTTTGAAAGGCCATTAAACAAAAGGGGGAAAAGAGATGCTCCCTTTATCGGGGATGTTTTATTCAAACGCATAGGCACACCTGATTTTATAATTTCAAGTCCTGCAACCCGCGCTTTCTCCACAGCAAAAAAACTGTCCAGGTCTCTGAATTATCCAATAGATAAAATCAAAAAAGACATAAAAATCTACCTGGCAGAAGAAGTTGAGTTACTGAAAATCATTAAAAAACTGTCTGATAAATATCAAAAAGTTATTCTGATCGGGCACAATCCAGGACTTACCGATCTGTTTAATATGCTTTGTCACAAAACCATAGAAAATATACCTACCTGTGGAAGCCTGCATTTAAAGTTTACGCAAGACTCCTGGGAAAATATAATAAGAAAAACCGGTGAAATGACCTTTTTTGAATATCCCAAAAAATATTTTGTTAAGGAAGAAAACACGTCGGAAAACCAATAAAACGTTACCAATCCAGGTTCACTTTAAGGCTTTTTCTTTAACTGTCGTTATGTTATTATCAACTAAATCCGTCTTTTCTTCTTTTAAAAACTCAATTACAGAATTAATTGCCTCGGTACTTCTTAAGATTTTTGTGTGTCCGAAAGATCGGGTAATTAGCTTTTTAGCATAAGGAAGCTTTTCTGATAGCTTTTCAAAATGAACAATAGGCGCTTCCATATCATCCCTATCGTGAATTATAAAAAAATTTGTAGGAGGAAATGGAGGTGCAACTAAACTTAATGCTGAAAACTCTTCAAAAGACCTGTTAAATTTTTTATAAACATAATTCTTCAAGCTCTCCCCTATTTTATGAGACCCGCCGATTTTTTTCAAAAACTCCTTTATTATTCCTTCAGCAATTGAAGGTACGCTTATTAATACTAGCTTCTCAACGGGCAATGACTCCTTTCGTGCAAACAATAGCGAAGTACCTCCCAACGAATGACCTATTGCAGCATGAACCGGACCTGCCTTTGTTGTTGCGGCAATTACACCTTCCTTAAATTCCAGTATATTGGTTTTCTTCCCCGGACTTTTTCCATGGGCAGGCGCATCTATGGCTACTACTTTAAACCCTGCTGTTGTTAAAGGTTCAACAAATTCAACCACCTGTGTAGCCCTCCCGGCCCAGCCATGCATAAATAAAATTACAGGTCCTGCTCCCCATTCATACCCAACTAGATTTACGCCATTGCTTTCAACCTTAAATGTTTTAGCTTGTGATAAAAGCTTTTGTTCTTTTGCCGGATAGTCAAACTTTACCGGTGAAAAAAACAATTTAACAGCCCATCTCTTTGCGAGGAAAGGAGAAACTTTTTCTGTAACACGGAAAGCAGCTTTGATACCGGATAAAAAGATCAGTTTAATTTTGTTTTTGTTTCTCATATTAAAGGACCATTCGGTCTGTTTTTAATCAAAAAAATTTAATTCTTTATTTCTCTTTCTATATAATTTCTGATATTCACCAAGGTGAACTTCATATACTTATTATTTGAATTTAGACGGGAAACAATTATCGCCCCTTCAAAACTAGAAACGATAAATGCGGCCACTTCTTCAGCAACTATATTTTTTTTAAACTCACCATTTTTAATACCATCTGAAAGTTTAATTGATATATATGTTTCCAGTTTATTTAATGCGGCTTTTGCCTTTTCCCTCAGCACAGGGTATGTATCTGTGGTATCAATGGCAGTATTAATTATAGGACATCCGCCTTTGAATATCGGGTTTTCAACGTTTTCCTCAAAGGTTCTTAGTATTGCATCCAGTTTTTCGGAAGCAGAAGTACATTCGGCAAGCTTTTCTCTGAATCGTTTAAAAACCAGATCTGAAGAATAATCAAAAGCAGCTACAGCTATTTCATCTTTATTTCTAAAATGATTATAAATGCCTCCTTTTTTTAAATTAGTGGCTTCCATTATGTCCTGAAGTGAACATCTGTGATAACCATACAGGTTAAAAAGCTCCGCAGACCTTGCAATAATTTTTTCTTTTGTAAATAAGCCTTTTGACATGTCAGACCGATTGGTCTTAAAATTGAGAAAAAAATATAAGAAATAAAAATAATAAACAAAAAGCCAGAATTGCTCCTGGCTTTTTGTTTATTATTTAAAATATATTAATGAATCATATTATATTCAATTTCAATATCTGCGCTTGTTGGCTTGGTTCCTTCTTTGCCTTGAAAGGTGAATATGAAATTAGTTTCAGATAAAGTTGATATGTCTATTGTTTTTACCGCGTCAAAAGTAATTTGAGTACCATCGTCGTTCATTAACCAGTCGCCATTAACATTAACAGCAGGTCTATTGGGTGCAATTACATCGTCAGCACCAGTCATAGTATATTTACCATTATCACTAAAAGTAAGCACTATATCTTTATAAAAATCTTCTGGTCCTATTAATGTACTAGTACCATCAACGTTCACTATCCACGCACCTTTGATAAGATTTTTTGTTGCCGTTTCTTTTGGTGTTTCTTCTCCTCCAACATCGGGTTTTGGACATGCAGTTAACAAAACAATCATGGAAGCAAACAGAAAAAGGGTAGTTTTTTTAAGATTCATCATTTTTAAATTTTCAAAGTTTTCCAAATATATATAAATTCTTAATAAAAATTTTCAGCTAAAAACTAAGTTTTTCTATATTAAGTATGTTTTTACAAAAATCATATTCATGTTTTTGATTAGAACATATAAAAATCATCTTCTTACCTATTAGTTTCGAGACTTCCTCCTTATACCACTCAACACCCTGGCTATCAAGATTGGAAGTCGGTTCATCAAGAAACAGTACTTCGCAATCTGAAAAAAAAGAAAGTCCAAGCTTAAGTCTCTGCTTCATTCCTGAAGAGAAAAATTTAATTTGTTTATTTAAGGCACTTGCCAGCCTCGATCTTTCTGCAAACTCATTTAACCCTAATAAAGGCTTCTTAAATTTAAAGTGGAAATGAAAAACTTCTCTAAGTGTGAATTCCTCAATAAGCTCTAAATATGGCGCTGAAAAAACAATATGAGAATAGACCTTTTCCGGTTCAACCAACACGCCATCAGAAGTATAAATGATTTTTCCTTCAGTAGGAAGAATGAATGAAGAAAGGATTTTTACAAAAGTTGACTTCCCGCTTCCGTTGGAACCTACTATGGCATAGTCAGTATTGGCATTAAAGGAATAATTTAGGTTACGGAATATCCAGTCGTAATTGTATCTTTTTCCCAATCCTTCAATGGTAATATCCATTTCGTAACACCGGTAGTTTATGGCTTTAACGGCGCCAGTTTATTCATTAAAACCTTTCATCACCCCTCGTTCTGAGTTTCTTATAAAGCTAATTATTTCATCCCGTTCTTTGGAGGCAGTCATTTCTGTTTCTACTACATCCAGTGCTTTACTGATGTTTAATCCTTTTAAAAAAATGTTTCTGTAAATATCCTGGATCTCATTGATCTTCTCGTTGGTGTACCCTCTTCTCTTAAGACCGACAGAATTTATTCCGCAATAACTCAAGGGCTCTCTTCCTGCTTTTGTATATGGCGGAACATCTTTACGAACCAGTGAACCACCGGCAACCATAGCGTGAGCGCCAATTTTTACAAATTGGTGAACCGCAGATACCCCCGCGATGTATACATAATCCTGAACTTCTATATGACCGGCAAGTTGTACAGAGTTGGCAATAATTACATTATTATTAATCACACAATCATGACCTACATGAACATAGGCCATAATAAGGCAATTTTCACCTATAATGGTTGTATTTCTATCTAATTCTGTTCCTTTATTAAGAGTAACACATTCTCTGATAGTTGTATTATCACCCACAATTACAGTAGATGGCTCCCCTCTGTATTTAAGATCCTGGGGAGAAGCGGAAATAACAGAGCCGGGAAAAATCTTGCAATTTTTTCCGATTCTTGCCCCGTCCATGATTGAAACGTTAGGTCCCACCCAAGTACCCTCACCTATCACAACATCTTTTGCGATGGTAGTAAAAGGTTCAATAATAACATTTTGGCCAATTTTGGCCTCGGGGTGTATATTAGTTAGGGGATAATTCATGAATCTTTTCTTACAATACTTGCTGTAACGATGGCTTCACATACTAAATTATTACCAACAAATGCCTGTCCATGCATTTTAACTATACCTCTTTTTATGGGGGCAAGAAGTTCGCATTTAAATATTAACGTGTCTCCTGGCAATACCATTTTCCTGAAGCGGCAGTTTTCAATTCCTAATAAATAGGTATCATAGTTTTCAGGATCTGGAACTGTGTTAAGAATCAAGATTCCACCTGTCTGAGCCATTGCTTCTATTTGTAGAACGCCGGGCATTACAGGATTTCCAGGGAAATGACCTTGAAAGAAAGGTTCGTTTATTGTTACATTTTTTACGCCCCCTACACTTTTTTCATCCAGATAAAAGATCTTATCCAGGAGTTGAAAAGGATATCTATGGGGAAGAACTCTGGTAATCTGATTAATGTCTAATACGGAAGGAAGCTTAGGATCATATTGAGGTACGTTTGACTTAGAACTCAACATCGCTTTCTTTATTTTCTTAGCGAAGGCAACATTAGCTGCATGTCCTGGACGGGCCGCAAGGATCTGGGCTTTAATAGGACGACCTGCTAATGCCAGATCACCAATTAAATCAAGTAGCTTATGCCTTGCCGGCTCATTTTTATACCTTAATTCTACATTATTTAAAATACCTTCTTTTTTGACCTCAACCTTTGGCTTATTAAATAACTTCGCCAGGTGATCAAGTTCCTCATCCTTTACTATCCTGTCAACAACCACAATGGCGTTATTTAAATCTCCTCCTCTAATCAGGTTGTTTTTATATAACATTTCCAGTTCATGGAGGAAACAGAATGTTCTACAAGAAGCAATTTCTTTCGGGAATTCCCGGATATCAGTAAGCGAGGCGTGCTGACTTCCTAAAACCGGGGAATTATAGTCTACCATTACGGTTACTCTGTAATCATTTAAAGGCAAAGCAGCAATTTCTACATTTCTGGACGCCTCTCTATAAAATATACTTTCAGGTACTTCATAAAAATTCCTAAAAGCATTTTGCTCTTCAAAACCTGCAGATTGCAGCGCTTCTACAAACATTTGCGAACTACCATCCATTATAGGAGGTTCTGGCCCATCCAGTTGGATTAAAATATTATCAATTTCAAGTCCAACCAAAGAGGCAAGGGTATGTTCTACTGTATTTATCCTTGCTCCGTTTTGCTCAATTGTAGTTCCTCTTGAAAGGTCTACAACATTGTCAACATCTGCATCAACAATAGGCTGGTTTGGCAGGTCAACTCTCTGAAATTTTATTCCATGATTGGGGCGGGCAGGTAAAAAAGTCATGTTAGCCTGAACTCCTGTATGTAAACCAACTCCGGATATTGTTACTGCTTTCTTAATTGTATGTTGCTTAATATTCATTTATTTCCTTTAATAGCGGGCAAATTTAGTACTTTTTCTTCAAGTTCCCTGACTCGTTCTTTTAATTCAGGTAAATTCCTGAAAATTGCATAACTCTTTAAATAGTTTTTCCTTTCAAAACCAGGACTTCCAAGCAAAACTGTTCCTTCTTTTTCATAGGATTTACCAACTCCGGCTTGTGCTCCAATGGTTGTTTTATTGGCAAGGGTTAAATGACCAATTATTCCTACCTGGCCTGCAATAACACAATTCTCGCCTATTTTAGAGGATCCGGCCACTCCGCTTTGAGCGGCCATTACCGTATTTTTTCCAATTTCCACATTGTGGGCTACCTGTATCAGGTTATCAAGCTTCACTCCTCTCCTTATTATAGTAGAGTCCATCGTTGCACAATCTATTACCGTATTCGCTCCAATATCTACAAAGTCCTCCACAATTACATTACCAACCTGAGGAACAGATTTATAGGTACCATCGGGCTGTGGAGCAAAACCAAAACCATCGCTTCCTATTACTGTTCCGGAGTGAATTGTACAATTGCTTCCAATCTGGCAATTTGAATAGATCTTAACACCGGAATATAATATAGTGTTATCTCCGATTTTGACATTATCCCCTACATAAACATGGGGGTAAATTTTAACATTTTTTCCAACTTTGCAATTTTGGCCAATGTAAGAAAAAGCGCCTCTGTAAATATGTTCGCCGGTTTGAGAGTTTTCTCCAATGAAACTTGGGTTTTCAACACCTGATTTGCTAAACTTTATGAACTTGCTATATTCTTCCAGAAGTTTGGAAAAGCTAATGTAAGGATCATCTACTCTTATTAAAGTAGGGTTTATCTTTTGTTTGGGTTCAAAAGCTTTGCTTACAATAACAGCGGAAGCATGGGTAGAATAAAGGTAATTTTCGTATTTTAGATTAGCCAAAAAAGCAATACTGCCAGGAGCTCCTTCCTGAATCTTGGCTAATTTGCTTATTTTTATGTCGTTGCTGCCTTCAACAACCCCGCCTATCATTCCAGCTATTTGACCTATGCTAAATTCCATCATTTTGATACCGCAAAAGTTGACAAATATACATTTTTAGGAAAGCATACATAGTACTTTTTTACAATTTTGCTTAACGCTTTAATATTAGGCAAATCTGAAGCATCTGCAACATCTTTTACCTCCCCGTTTTTCATTAAAATATTAATCCCTTCACCTGATGCGAGATAGCCTGAATTGCTAACAGCCCCATGAATAAAAAAATATTCCAAATCCTCTTCATTTATATCGAAATCTTTCATTAATTCTTTCCTTTTTTCAATTAAGACATCCTCCTGAAATCTTTCATTTGACAATATTACTTTAAATAGCTTTCTGTTAAGCAACATATTACAAAGCGTGGAAAGAATTTTATCGTCGCTGTAACGCCACAGTTTTATTCCACTCCAGATATCCAAATCGTCCAGCAAAGTAAATGACAGGAGGAGCTCATCGTTAGTGTTTAAATCATCAATCTTGATTTTATTCTCGAGAAAGACTTTTAGCGCAGGAGTTGTAAAAACAGATTGTCCTTGTTGAAGCAGTTTTTTTACCCGATGGATTATCTGAATGAGCATCTTTTCTCCACTCACAGTTGTTTTGTGGAGATATACCTGCCAGTACATCAGCCTTCTCGCATTCAAAAAATGCTCAATGCTGTATATTCCTTTTTCCTCAATTACCAGCTCATCGTTATAAAGATCCAACATCTTTATGATTCTATCCGCAGCCACTGTACCCTCCGAAACACCGGTAAAAAAACAGTCCCTTTTTAAATAATCCAGCCTGTCAATATCAAGTTGACTTTCTATAAGTTGATGGAAAAATTTCCTTTCATATTTATTTGAAAAAATTTTTAAAGCAAGTTCGAGTTTTCCTTCAAATTGTTCATTAAGCTTTTTGATAATTAGAAACGAAACTTTTTCGTGCGAAATATTTGAAAGAATAGAAAATTCCAATGCATGAGAGAAAGGCCCGTGACCAATATCATGAAGTAAAATGGCAATCAATCCAGCTTCGTATTCTTCTTCGGAAATTTGGTGACCTTTACTTCTCAAGGTGTTAAGGGCAAGTCCCATTAGGTGCATGGCACCCAAAGCATGATGAAATCTTGTATGCAATGCACCCGGATAGATAAGTTCCGTGAGTCCTAGCTGCTTTATTCTTCTTAGTCTTTGAAAATAAGAATGATCTATTATTTCATAAATCAATTCACTATGAATGGAAATGAAGCCATAGACAGGATCGTTGAAAATTTTCTTTTTATTCAATTTTTTTTAATTATCAACCGTATTATAAGATAAATTAGGAGCTTTGTCGTTTGAAGCTCAAAATAAATAAAACCAGTTAAACCTTAACAGCATGCAAAGATATAATATTTTATGGGCGGATGATGAAATTGATCTTTTGAAACCACACATCCTTTTTTTAAATAATAAAGGCTATGATGTAACCTCAGTGAACAACGGATCTGACGCTATCGAGAAATGTCTGGATTCCCATTATGATTTGGTTTTCCTGGATGAAAACATGCCGGGTATGACCGGTTTGGAAGCATTGACGCAAATCAAAGCCATGAAGCCCGGACTTCCTGTTGTTATGATCACAAAAAATGAGGAAGAGCACATTATGGAAGAGGCGATCGGATCTAAAATAGCAGATTATTTAATAAAACCTTTGAATCCTAACCAAATTCTACTCTCAGCAAAAAAGATCCTTGAAAATAAACGGCTGATAAGTGAAAAAACGAATCTTGGTTACCAGCAGGATTTTAGGAATTTGAGTATGGCTTATAATGAACGTATTGATTATCAGGAGTGGTCGGAGATTTATAAGAAAATGGTGTTTTGGGAGCTGGGGATAGACCAGACTGAAAACAAAAGCATGTCAGAAGTGCTTGAAATGCAGAAAGATGAAGCAAATAATAATTTTTCTAAATTCATAATGGATAACTATGAGGATTGGTTGAATGATCCCAAAATGGATAAACCGCTCCTTTCCCATCAATTAATGAAGAAAAAAGTATTTCCTCTGATTACTGAAGATCCGTTATTTTTCATCCTGATTGATAATTTAAGATACGATCAGTGGAAAATGCTGGAATCAAGTATTACTGAATATTTTAACGTTGAAGAAGAAAGCACTTATTATTCCATTCTTCCTACAACAACAGCTTATGCTCGGAACGCAATTTTCTCGGGAATGATGCCTACTGAAATGGCAAAATATCATCCTGACTTATGGGTGAATGATGATGAGGAAGAAGGAAGAAATAATAATGAACAGGAGTATTTATCCAGGCAACTTCAGAAAAACAACCTTAAACTAAAATTCTCTTACAACAAAATTCTGAACATAAACCAGGGAAAGTCGCTAAACGAAAATTTCAATAACCTCTTAAATAATCAGTTGAATGTGGTTGTTTATAATTTTGTAGATATGCTTTCTCATGCGAGAACGGACATGGCAATGATCAGGGAACTGGCTCCTGATGAATCTGCTTACCGCTCTCTTACAACTTCGTGGTTCCTTCACTCCCCTTTATTGGAGCTCATCAAGCGGATTTCAGAAAAGAAAGCTAAACTTGTCATCACTACTGATCATGGAACCATCAGGGTTAAAAGACCTTTCAAGATTATTGGAGACAGAAATGTCAATTCAAATCTTCGGTATAAACAGGGAAAGAATTTAGGCTTTGAAGATGACAACGTGATGGTGGTGAGAAAACCGGAACGTTTAATGCTTCCCAAACTCAATGTTTCTACAGCTTATGTTTTCGCTTTAAGAGACTATTTCTTTGCATACCCAAACAACTTCAACTATTATGTAAATTATTATAAAGATACTTTTCAACATGGAGGAATCTCGCTGGAAGAAATGATCATTCCTTTTATATATTTGACTCCTAAAAATGGATGAAGCCGATTTGCAGGAAATACAACTAATAAATAAGGACTTAAAAGATTTACCAGAAATAGCCAAAACAATTATTTCTTTTGCAGGAAGTCTTAAAATATGGTTATTTTACGGAGAAATGGGAAGTGGTAAGACTACCTTAATTAAAGAAATATGTTCTTTATTTAAGGTAAATGAAAGTGTAACCAGCCCTACTTATTCTATTGTAAATGAATACATGAGTGATTCAGGCAAAAAGCTCTATCATTTTGATTTTTACAGAGTAAGATCGGAAGCGGAGGTATTGGATATAGGTTATGAAGAATATTTTTATTCGGACAACTATTGTTTCGTGGAATGGCCGGAAAAAATCCCTAATTTAATACCTGGTATTTATTTAAAAGTAGATATTAGAATGCTTCAAGATAGTTCAAGATTAATTATTGTAACCAAACATGAATAAATCGGATATTAGGGTTCTGGCTTCTAAGGCAAGTTTATATCCTCAGGAATCTTTATTAAGAATAAAAGAAGGAAAAAATTCTTTGTTGATAGGAGTACCTAAAGAGATTACCCTCCTGGAAAATCGTATTTGTCTCACACCTGAGGCCGTTGCTCTTTTGGTAAATAACGGGCATCGGGTAAGAGTAGAGACAGGTGCAGGAAATCCTTCCAAATATACCGATCAGGAATTCAGCGAAGCAGGAGCCGAAATAGCTTATTCAACAAAGGAAGTTTTTGAATCTGATTTAATACTTAAAATAGAACCACCTACACTGGAAGAAATTGAGTATATGAAGCCAGGGAAAACCTTAATTTCAGCGCTTCAAACTGCTAAACTTAAGCAGGATTATATTCATGCAGTCAACAGCAAAAAAATCACCGCTTTAGCTTTCGAATTTATTGAAGATAAAGTAGGTGGCATGCCGGTTATAAGGGCAATGAGCGAAATTGCCGGAAGCACTGTAATGCTTATTGCTGCAGAATATCTTAATAGTGTAAATAATGGAAAAGGAATTATTTTAGGGGGAATTACCGGCGTCCCTCCTACTGTTGTAGTTATTCTGGGCGCTGGAACAGTGGCAGAATATGCTGCACGAACCGCTTTAGGTTTAGGTGCTGAAATAAAAATATTCGACAACCAGATTTATAAATTACGAAGGTTGAAACATGCCCTTGGACAACAGGTTTATACCTCAACTATAGATACCGTTACATTACAGGAAGCGTTGAAAAGAGCTGATGTTGTAATTGGCGCGATAAGAGCTGAAAAAGGAAAAAGCAAGTGTATTGTTACCGATGAAATGGTGGCTTCAATGAAGTCCAATTCAGTAATTATTGATGTAAGCATAGATCAGGGTGGCTGTTTTGAAACGTCAGAAATGACAAACCATTCAAATCCCATTTATAAGAAATATGATGTCATTCACTACTGTGTTCCTAACATTGCCTCTCGAGTTGCTAGAACAGCAACCACAGCCTTGAGCAATATCTTAACACCTATTTTAATACAGGTAGCGGATGCAGGCGGAGTCGATAATATGATCTTTAGTAATAGCTGGCTAATGAAAGGAGTTTACACCTATAAAGGGAGCCTGACCAACTTCAATTTGGCCAGAAAACTAAATATGAAACATAAAGATTTGAGTTTATTTCTTGCAGCCAGAATATAATTTGGATCAACGGCAAGGATATAAAACGGCAAAAGATTAACTAAAATAATTGCTTTTCACAGCTTTAAACCTATTTTTAACGCTGCACTTTTTCCTGATTTTTCTTTCAATCCTGAGGTTTCTTAAAATTCTCTTCCTTAAATTTTTCTACTTTTCATGTAATAGTACCCTATTAATCAATAGATTAAAAGTCTATTATCTTGCTTACCTCCATTAATTCCCACTTCTGGAATATTTTCCTTTTTGAAATTGTTTTAGAAAATCATGTAAACCACTGTATAATAATTACATCCATTATTTAAGAATATACTTCATCCATTAATTCTTATAATTTTTTATTTATTTCACATTCGATAACCCTTTAAATATAATAATGGAAAATTCTATACTAAGTCAGAAATCTATTTTTGCTCCTTTAACAATAAACAAAGAAGATTTTTTTAATTTAGTCGATATAAGAGAACCTTATTTTGCCTTAAAAGAAATTTTTGTAGACGACAAAAATTTTGCATCAGCACAGGTGCCCATGGAGCAGCCATTAGGAAGCGAAATTATGCCTATTTCTACAGGAGAAGCTACAAGACATTTGGCTGTTCTGGGAATGATTAGCTGCGCATATGCAAATCCGATTAAAAAGAAGCATTATTATTTGCCGCACGTCATCAACTTCAAAAGAGTTGCCGGGGAGCATAATATAAACAAAACCAATTATTTGGTTGGCAATTCGATTTGCACCTCTTTTGATAAAAGAAAGGCTATTGCAAAAACTCAACTATCAGATAACAAGAATAATATAATATGTGAGGCAGAAATTCATTATCATATCATGCCTTATTCAATCTTTGATAAGTTATTTATTCCTCATCATGCAAATTCACCGGATTATAGCATAGGTAATCCTTATAAAATAAAAAATGAATTATTTGACATAAAACTCTCTACCACAAATCTAACAGCATCGCTGGGTAAGCTTCCTCAATATTATTGTTCCGGACACTTTCCAAATTATCCTGCAATGCCGCTTGCCATTTTAACCTACAACCTGATTGATTTGGCGGGATTGTTTATTTATCATTCCACAAGGGATTATAGACTTAGGTTTATGGTAAAGGAATATACACTTTCTGCAGATACATTGGCTTTTGCAGGAGATAAAGTAGATCTTGAAATTAAACATATGCGCTCCTTCGACAACTTGTTTATTCTTTCTTGCAAAGCAACGGCAAATGGCGGCAAAAACGTGGCAGATCTGGAGGTTACGATCGAAGGAGTAAAGTAACCAGCTAATAGTGTCTTCTCAATAAAAAATTAAAACCTAATAAGAGTTACAACTTATAATTTAAACTGCAAAAGGCTACTTTAAACAGGTAGCCTTTTGCAGTTTATACAATATCTGTATTATGCTATCAATAATTAGTTATACCATTTAGAATGATCAGTATCATCTCCTGTAGGGAAAAGGTAAGCAGTAACAACGGTTGCTATAAGCAAAAATCCTATTATAAATAACCAAGCCATATTCTAATAAATTTAAAGACAGTTCTATTTAGCGCTACAAAAATACAATTTATGTTTTATAATAAAAGTTATAAATTAAAAGAGTGAATTGAAATGAAGATTTAGAATAGCAATTGGCTGATTGCGTGCAATGATGTTGTCATTAAAACTATTAAATTCAAATCGCTGAAGAACATTCACGGAATTCAGAAGGAAATAAAACCTAAATGATAAAATTTTATAAATCTAATTTAAATACGTGATAGTATCTCCCACCATAATTTGTAATGAATCAATTTTTAAAAGAGAAGAATCAGAAACCTCAGGATAAATCATTGTCATTGGAAGGGTATTCAGACTTGTGCTTTTTCTGCGGTAACTCATTTTTTCCATAATCCCGAATTTATTCTTTTTCACCTCTATTATTTCCCGAGGTAAAGAATCTTCGGCAAAAAGTGAAAAATGCTGCTGTCTTTTAGCTGAATCCAGAAGGTAATAACTTTGATAAGCAGGGCATATGTAATCTTTCTTACAAGAAGAAAAGAGTAATCCAAACGATACACATATGAGACATATAAATGCCTTATCAAAATATTTCATTCTACACCCTGAGTAAATAATCAGCCAAATAGCAAATAAATATCTAAAAACACAAATGAATATTAAAATAATTATAATATTCCTCAATAAACATTATGCAAGATAAAAAACAATATTCAGAAAAGAGCTAAACGAAATCCGTTCTAACAACTGTATAATGGCTTAACTGAAATAATATAAAGCCTCAGACAATCGCAAACTGCTTGATTTATTTGATCTATTAATTTGATAAATAGGCAGAAAGGAAAATAAGGGAGGGCAACAAAACGAACAGGAATAAAACGTAAAAATTTAAAAGTAAAGTGATGATTTTTTTTCATCACTTACTAATTTTAGCTTCTTTCACTTGATTTTTGGAACTCATTGAGCTGAAGAAGACTTCCCTTGATTAATGTAAACTGATCTTTTACTTTATCTTTTATGTAATCTGGAATCGGTGCCTTTAACGCTTCTTCGTAAACCTCTACCGCGGCCTTATCCCCATTTTTGCATTCTGCGATAATATTTTCAGGATTTTTTGAGCTAAGCGCATCTTTAATATTCATCCAAGCCCTATGCATTCCTCCTGCTGACGAACCGGTATCTTCAGGATGGCCGCCTAAATTCCGAACTTCACCTTCTAATTCAGCTTCAAACAAGGCCCTTTGCTGAGAAAGCCTGTAAAAAATGGTTTTTAATTCGTTATCTTCAGCATGTTCTGAGGCATTTTTGTATCCTTTATTACCATCTTTGCATATTTCAATTAATTTATTGAGCCAGTTTATGCTCTCTTGTTGTTGATCTGTCATGGTTTTAATATTTAATGGTTATCCAAGAATTGTACGGGATGAATTCAATGGGAGTTTTACCACAATAAAGCTGGGATTCCAACGAATTCAATAATTTTCACTCTGATCCTTATTTGAAATTTGTATTGTGATGCTTTTCCAGTTTTTTTGCATCAATAATTTTTGATTATGAAATATTTAATTGCCGGGCTTGGAAATATCGGACCTGAATATGAGCTGACCAGGCATAATATCGGGTTTCTTACACTTGACCAATTGGCAGACCAACTTAAGACTGATTTTAAGACAGAAAGGCTTGCGTATTATTCACTAGGAAGTTATAAAGGTAGAAGCCTTCATTTGATTAAGCCTACTACTTATATGAACTTAAGCGGCAAGGCAATTAATTACTGGCTTCAAGAATTAAAAATTCCAAAAGAAAACCTATTGGTTATCCTGGACGATATTGCCCTTCCCTATGGAAAACTCAGGCTAAGACCGGGAGGCTCAAGTGCTGGTCACAATGGATTAAAAAGTATTGAAGGGACACTTGGTACACAAGAATATTCAAGATTGAGATTTGGGATTGGAAGCAATTATGCCAAAGGCCAGCAAGCCGATTACGTATTAAGTAACTTCAACAAGGAAGAAATGAGCGAAATTAAAACGCATATAGATTCAGCTTGTGAAATAATTCTATCCTTTTGTTCTATAGGCATTGAAAGGACCATGTCGCAATTCAACAAATAGCTAATTATTTTAGTTTACTATTTGACACTTTAGTATTTAATGCTAATATTGCTATCTAAATACTAAATTAAATAGCCATGGTTCAAAATTCAGCCTTAAAATTTAAAATTTCCAGTAAAAAGCTTTCCTCAGGAAAGTGTCAGGTTAAGTTTTCTTTAAAAGAAGAAAAGAGAAAAGAAGTCTATGGATATGCTTTGGTAGATTCCAAACTCACTTTGAAAGAAGTGGTGGATCATTTGACTTACCAAATCAAAACAAGATCGTTCTCTCCATATTATCTAAACAGATTATTAAAGAAGGAACCGACTTTAGATTCACCGATCAAAAACTTTTTAATCTTCAATAGCTAAACCTATCTTTGATTTATGACCTTCGTAAATGAAAACATTAAATACCTGAGAAAGCAAAATGGCTGGACACAGGAACAATTTTCTCAAAAGATAGGAATTAAAAGATCCCTTCTTGGCGCTTACGAAGAAGGCCGCGCAGAACCCGGCTATACAAATCTTTTAAATATTTCAAAAATATTTGGAAAAAGTGTAGATACCCTTCTCACCCACGACCTAAAAAACAACCCAGCCATACCGTCTGTCAAAAAAGATTCTAATGAGGAAGGTTTTAAGGTACTTGCCATTACGGTAGACAAACAAGAAAAGGAAAACATAGAACTGGTTCCCCAAAAAGCTGCCGCGGGTTATCTCAATGGATTCGCAGATCCTGAATATATCCAGGCCCTTCCTAAGTTTCAATTGCCTATGTTAAATTCGGGAACTTTCAGGGCATTTGAAATTACGGGAGATTCTATGCTGCCTTTAAAAAGCGGGACGATTGTCATAGGGAAATACCTAGAAAATGTAACCGAAGTAAAGAATGGAAAAACTTATGTATTGGTAACCAGACAAGAAGGTGTAGTATATAAACGAGTATTTAATTATATCTCCGATCATGGAAAACTCCACCTGGTTTCTGATAACAAAGCGTTCTCACCCTACAATGTTTCCCCTGAAGATGTTTTAGAAATATGGGAAGCAAAGGCTTACATCAGCATACAGTTTCCTGACCCAAAAGATGGGGAAGAACTTAGCATTGAGAAACTTACTTCTATTGTTCTGGACTTACAACAAGAAGTGATTAAATTAAAAAAACACTAGATTTTAGATTTAAATAAAGTTTCCAGTTTCTCTAAAAGGTCTTTATTCTTCTTAGGATTTAAAGCGGCTACCCCCAATTGATACCATGCCCCCTCTCCTATATCTATAAATTTCCCTTCTTTCTTTGGTGGTTTTACCAAAGCTTTTTCACCTAAATATTCCAGGGAATAAACGGTATTCATCAGCTCTTTGCTCTCATTCCAGTCAATTATCTTTTCTTTCTCTACTTTGTTTATATTCTCAAATAAAGTAAGCCTTCTTTCAGCAAAGGAAACGACGAAAGAAATCAGGACTTTTTTTGTTTTGATAATTTCTGCAAATGTTAATTCCAATGGAGCTTCCCGGCCAGATTCTTCAAAAATAGCCTGGGTAAGTTCCTGTAACATATATTCCCATTCCTTAAGATTACTCGGCGTTTTCGGATCAGTATCTCTGGACAAATGAATGACTAAATGAGAACCTCCACTTGAAGGCTTGAAGGTTGTTTTGTTCAAAAAATCATTGATAAATTCTTTCCAAACCACATTTAACAGACCTTCCCATTTGTAGTTATCATCCAAAGTAAATCCTTCATCAAAGATCTCCTCATCATCCAGCGTATCTCTTTCAAGATATTCGAGGTTATATTTTATTCCCAGTCCGGCAGGTAAAGCGCTGACTTCTATAGTATAGGTATGTTTATAAGGAGGAGGTACATCCTCGTTTTGGTAAATTACTTTAAACAACACTGAATTATTCAATTGATTTTTTTGCAAGTATATGGGAATTCAAGTTTATAACTTAACCTTTAATCTTTTAATGGCCGACAACTTTTTTATCAGATCCTTCCGATTTTTATTCTCCTAAGCTTATTATCTTTTAAAATATTATTATTGTAAATCATATGTCAATGAAAAGAATAATCGAAAAGTTTTACGGGTTCATCTTTGCTGAAAAAGATGATAAAGAGGCCACGGAAGTACCTTATGCGAATAAAGTTTTTATGTTCTATTTCACTATAATCGTAACTGCTGTGGTTTTGTTTTTGATCATTGCCGACATAGTTAAAAATATAGAGAAAATATCACCTACACCGGGGCAGTAAAAAATTTAATTTACTGTTTTTATTTTTTTTCCAAGGGTTCCTTTAAACCTTTCCAGCCATGATTCTCTTTTAACAAGTGAAACAAAATTTTCCACTTTAGCCGCTTCCGGATTAATGGAGATTTTTTGCTCGGGAATTTTTTTAATGATCTCAAAGATTATCGGAATGGCTTTTATATTCATGTCCAACTCCTTTTTAAATCCGGAAAGCATTAGATTCTGAAAAGGATCCGTCGCCAAAGCAATGCTTTCAAATCCTTTGCTCTTGGCAAGGTGATAGGAATAATACAAATTTTCTGTGCTGTGTTCTGCCTCAGTTTCCACAAAAATATTTTCCTCTTCCACGCCTAGTTCTTTAGCATAAAGCGCCATTATTTTACTTTCTACATAAGGCGAATAGACAGCGCTTCCGGAGAATATTATATTTTTTGTTACTCTTTCCTTATAAAGATGGTGAGCCCATTGAACCCTTGCTTTCATTATATCACTCCAATCTTTTCCATTATAAGGAATTCCAGGAACAATGATTACGTCATAGGGTTTGTGAATAAGGGCGTCTTCATAAAGTTTTGGAGGAAAGTAAAATAGAGTAAAATAACCTAAGGCAAAAACTGCTATTGTGAACAGGACAATACTCCATAATAAATACCTTATTATCCTTTTAAGCCATTTCATTTACAAGAACAATTATGCTTCAAAAATTATTATCAAAGATCGAATTCAGAAATCTAAATATTTTTACTTTTCCTTTCTTAATACCACAATTTCAGAAGTAGGACTATCTTTTACCACTTTTATGAGGACTTTATCAACAAGGTACAATAACGAACCGGCGGCATGACCTAGCATATTTACCATTGCCAAAGTGTTCTCAAGAATAAACCAATAGCCTTTAAGAAAAACATTATTTGAATCTATAGGGTAATTGGACAAAACCATAAACGGAGCATGATAAAAAAGCTGCAATCCGTTTTTATGAAAAATATCCATTAAGGTCTTCTTACTATGAGATACCTGATGCTTCGTCCTTATGGTTTCTTTGTTAAGGAAATTATCAGAATAAATAAAAATCCCGCCCGGCTTTAACATTTTAGAAATGTTTTCAAATGCTACTTCAAATCTTTTATCTTCTACAATATGAAAAAGCACATCCATGCAGGAGATGACATCAAAGCTTTGAATCAACAAAGAGTCTTCGGGTAAAGGTTCTCCAATGTCCATTTTCAGAAATTCGTATTGGGGGAAAGTCGTTTTAAGATTTGCCACTGCTTGATCTGTGATATCCATACCTGTTACATTCCCAGCCTGCAACACACGAAAAATGTCAACATAAAAGCCCGTTCCCGAACCGATGTCCAATACATTTTTTCCTTTTACAATGATATCGTTTTCCTGAAGCGCTTTTAGAAAAGCCACTTTTCTGACTTTATATGCCCAGAAGTTAAATTGTTTTCCCAACCTTGAATAACCAACCCCTTCTAAACCTTTGATTTTTGTCAACCGGGATTCCCAGTATGTATTTGGATTAAACTCCGACATTTTACTTTATTCTAGTTCTTTTAGCGTTTTTAAAATATTATCCTCCCTTGCCTTCAATGAAAACTGATTTATTACCCTGAACCGAGCCCTGTTTCTTATGTCCCAAGGCATTTTAAAAGCTCTTTTAATTGCTTCTTTCCCTTTATTCAGATCCAGTTTTTCAATTACTATTCCTACATCATTGGCAACAATTTCTTCGGGACCGATATTTCTGACCGTTATTGGGATACAGCCGCACAGCATTCCTTCCGCCAACGCCAATCCAAAAGATTCATACCTGGAAAACTGGCAAATTATTTCTGCCTGATTTAAAAGGCCTTTAAGTTCTGCCTTATTAATCCATTCTATCAGGACAAGGTTTGGTATTTTCAGATTCATTAGATATTCTTTGGCCTTTCCTGATACACCTACTATCGTAAATGGCTTTTCAGGAAATCCGGAAGCGAGCTTTGCAAAAAAATCCAGTCCTTTTATTTTTATCCTTTTAATATCAGAAGCGCCTGAAATACAGATTACTCCTTTCTTTTCAACAGAATAATCAAAGCAATAATCTAAGGTGTCAGCGCCGTTATATACTATTTTGGTTTTAAAAGGATGAGCCATACCAATGTTTTGAACCAGGTTTTTCAGAACAAAAGAAGAAACCGGCAAGATCTTCGTCGCAAGATTACAACATTGCTTTATTATCCAGCTCCTGACGGGATTAATATGGCCTCCGTAATTAAACTCTTTTAACTTTGCGGCATCATAGCCTCCTATAATCAGTACACTTTTCTTTTTATAAAACCCACCAAAAAGCAAAGGAAGCAAAGCATGATAATCCGCAAACCATATATAAATCAGATCACTCTTTTTAATATTGTTGCTTAAAAACTTCCACTGTTTAAAAAGTGATCTAAGGTTATTCAAAAGTGAAGATGCCGGAAAGGTAAATGAATACAGACTATACCTTTTTTTTAAGAAGACTTCATCCTGTCTTATAAAACTTGAATCAGAAGGTTTGAAAAATAAGATTGTCTTCAATTTGTTTTTTTAATGAGTGTTAATTTTAATGACTTCATTCTTTCAATCCATTTTAGAAACCAATTTCAAAAGAATTACCCCCAAATATTGAAAAAATATCAATCAAATAAAATGAAGCAAAACTACGAGGCTTTCGTAATTTTTAACTATAAATACCTATTTTTGCAATCTTTTTAAATCCCAATAAGATGTTTGATAATTTAAGCGTAAAACTTGATCGTGCATTTAAAACACTAAAAGGTCAGGGAAGGATTACAGATATAAACGTTGCATCTACTGTAAAAGAAATAAGGAAAGCGTTATTAGATGCCGATGTAAATTACAAAGTTGCTAAAACTGTTACCGATTCTATAAAAGAAAAAGCTTTAGGCCGCCAGGTTCTCATCGCCGTATCTCCAGGTCAATTATTGGTTAAGATCGTTCATGAGGAACTCACCGAACTTATGGGGGGAGAGAAGGTAGATATGAACGTAAAAGGTGATCCTGCCGTAATATTAATTGCGGGATTACAAGGATCAGGAAAGACAACTTTTACAGGCAAGCTTGCAAATTACCTTAAAAAACAAGGGCGAAATGTTTTACTGGTGGCTTGTGATGTTTACAGACCAGCAGCGATTAATCAGTTAAAAGTACTTGGAGAACAAGTAGGTGTAGAGGTATATTCAGAATTAGAAAATAAAAATCCTGTCGACATTGCAAACAATGGTATCAAGTATGCCAAAGCCAACAATAAAAAAATCGTAATTGTCGATACTGCCGGACGTCTTGCTGTAGATGAGCAGATGATGAATGAAATTGCTAACATCAAGAGTGCAATTAAACCTTCTGAAACGCTTTTTGTAGTAGATTCAATGACAGGTCAGGATGCTGTAAATACTGCAAAAACCTTTAATGACAAGCTTAACTTTGATGGCGTTGTATTAACGAAACTAGATGGTGACACAAGAGGTGGAGCGGCGCTTTCCATCCGTTCGGTAGTTGAAAAACCAATCAAGTTTATAAGTACAGGGGAAAAAATGGAAGCAATCGACGTCTTCCACCCTGACCGTATGTCTCAAAGAATATTGGGAATGGGTGACGTAGTAAGTTTGGTAGAAAAGGCTCAACAAGCTTTTGATGAAGATGAAGCTAAAAGACTAAATCAGAAGTTAAGGAAAAACCAATTTAACTTTGACGACTTCCTTTCTCAGCTTGAGCAGATCAAAAAGATGGGTAATATCAAGGACCTCATTGGTATGTTGCCTGGAATGAATAAACTGGTTAAAGATGTCAATATCGATGATGATTCTTTTAAACCTATAGAAGCCATTATCAGGTCTATGACTAAAAAAGAAAGAGAAAATCCTGACGTTATCGATAGCAGCAGAAAAAACAGAATAGCCAAAGGAAGCGGCACTTCTATTCAACAGGTAAATAATCTACTGAAGCAATTCGAGGACATGAGGAAAATGATCAAGACCATGAATAAAATGGGCGGAATGAAAGGAAGAATGCCCAATATTAATGCGATGAGAAGGTAGAGATTCCGCTAATTCTGTTATAAATGAGTATTTTTTAAACACCTCTGTCAGTATTCAATACAAAAGGAAGAATCTCCGCTTGAACAGGTAATAACTATTGAAGCAATTCGAGGATATATAGCAAATCACCAAACCATGAATAAATGGGAGGCATACTTAACATTAACGTCTGATAGAAAGAAAACATTTTTTTGTCTGACAAGCAATGAATTAGTTATCCAATAGAAAGAGTTATTTTTTAAATTAAAGATAGAAAGAGACAAATTATCTTCATTTTTTAATAAAAATAAAAAAGGAGGGAGAATTGATTTCATATTTAGATTCGATAGAAAAAGATCAAGAAGTAACGACATTATCGATTCTAATATCTCAGCGGTTCTCCAACTTTTTCAATAGCTATTCCAAAGCTTACAATAAAATGTTTGATCGAAAAGGAAAGCTTTTTCTGCTTGCTTTAAAAAAGAAGGAAACGAGTAATAAACTTAAGATCTTCGGAAGGCTAATGGAATCTGCCCGTGCGGCTTTTATCGATAAAAGATTCGCCGACTCCTTTTTAATATTAAAGTCGGCGGAGTCAACCAAGATCATAAATAAAGAATTTTATCTGATGCTTGGAA
>DASPJL010000046.1:0-3102 GCA_035628645.1 Cytophagales bacterium
CTACCCGGCTTCGGCACAGGCGGACTGAACACGGAATACCGCCACAGCAGAAAGCCATGTTCGTTGGCTGCAACACACTTCCAGTTAAGTTCAAACTCAAAAAGGCAATTGCTTTAAGCGTTATATTATTTCAGTTTTTAGGCTGTGCACTTTTTGACAGTGGTTCGGACAATGTTGTGGACGATTACGAGGTAACATGGATCGACTTGCATGAAAACAGAAGTTTATATAAAAAAGAACAACTAGTTCCTGCATACGTTTTTGCAGTTGGACACAACTCAAAGTTTATTTATGCCAAGCAACACCCATTGCTGCCAAATTCGCCGGAAAAGATTGACAAAAACATCATAAATTATTACATAATTGAACGAACAAATAATGGATTTCAGGATAAGCCAAAATATGGACCATTGACGAGAAAGAGCTTTGACAGCCTTTGCAATCTCTTCGATATCAGAAGGCCTAGCTTTGACATGACTTATCCAACAAACCTATATTGATTGACTAGTGCTGCAGCCAACATGGGTTTTGCGTCATGGCGGCTGACGAATAAAACCTGATCGATAGTAATTCTATTTATCTTTAGTGCCGGGGCTGGGCGGACGGATCTAGGAATTCCGCCACGACCGCAAAGCCTTGTTCGTTGGCTGTAATGATACTCAGACGCGTCACTATGAATAGACTGATATTGTTTTCTATTGTTTTCATGTTGACAAGTATCCATGCATCATCTCAAATTATTAAGTGGGAAGAGTTAGACGACACTTCATTTGTTAGAACTGTTTTGGTTCACGCACCGAGACTTGGATATAGCTATTACAAAAATCATGTTTTTGAATTAGGGTATGGACTTTATATTGGCAAAGAGGACTTGACAATTGAAGACGAAAGAAAACTATTTTTTGAGAACATAAAGAAAGCAACCCATTCTTTCAACATAGGAATGGAATACTCAAAAATTAATAGACAAAGTATTTGGATACCTAAGTTTAGCTATGTATTTGGTTACTTTCTTTTCGGTGCAAGAGGTGACCTAACCTGGCAGACACATGACTTTAAGAAAGGCTACTGGGGTTCAAGGGTTGGACTTGGTATCAGTCTCTATAACATTGGATTGTACGCAATGAAAGAACTTGACCTTAAAAACAATAATCCTTATAGACAAAACTGGGGTATCAGCTTTTGTACATTTATTTGGGGCGGAAAACAAAAATATATTCCTAGGAAAAAATAAAACACTACAGCCAACATTCAGTTTTGCGTCGGCAGGGGGTGACGAATAAATCCTCATCGGCAGTACTACTATCAGCTACATATCCAGCCGACCGAACACAGATGAGCAACAGAATATATTTTCAATTTCAGCATCTTTAATCGGCTGCAGTTCCAGGCTGGACGTTTTCCAAATGCCCTGCCGAACGCAAAGCTGTAGCCGTTAGCTGCCATTAAGAAACTCAATTTATGCAAGAGTTTACAAAAGATATAAAATCAAACATTATTGATCAGCAATTGCTAGCGAAAGTCATGATTGAAGGAAAAATAAATCGTTGGATATCCTAACGCGCCTAATCAACTTTAGAATATTTTTCCAATGCCACTTTGTACAGATTCTCACTTTCATCTTTGAATCTTGTCTTATTTCCAAGTAAGTCCTTGAATTTTTCGTATAAATTTTTGTAAATTATCTGATGAGCCTTGTTGGACAAGTTTTCCTCCTTGAATTCGTCCATTTCGAATTGTTCACTAACGGCTTTATTCAAAAGACTAAATAAGTCTTCTTTCGTTATTTGATCAATTGACAACCAAGGTGATATTTCTTCTGCATTCTCTTTCCAAAAGAATGCTTTATTATCTTCTATCTTTAAGTATTTCATATGTGTTAGTTCTTCTGTCATTGTAGGCTTCTTGGCCGGCTTCCAAACAACTAAGTAAAATTTCATAGTTATCAATTTCCTCACCATCTATACATTTAAGCACTTTGTCTGAAGGGTAACCGCAGAAAACCTGATATTTTACTTGATTTTCTTTAATGCTCTTCTTGGTGTAAACTATGAAATCCGGCTTAATGGACGCTCCGACTGTACTATTGTGTGTGACTATCACTACAGGAACCTGTGTGGAGATCGTCTTGAGCAGGTCATTAACGTCATTTTTCAGGAATAAATTATCAAACGAAGATTCTGGCTCGTCGATTAATAGTAAGTCATATTGCAAAGCATCGCCGATCTCATGTAGTAAATTAAACTCGGAACGTTCTCCCCCCGATACAGGGAAATTATGTTTATTTAATGTTTTATATTCAATGTCCACAAAATATTTATGAAATTCAGTTTCGCCAAGTTCTATCTCTTTTAACGCGTTAAGGAAGCTATATGGATTATCATATTTGGAATATGCTGCTGAAAAACCAAGCTGCCTACCACTTTTAGTTTTCATATTTTGTGCCCCGGAAAACTTCTTGGTCCTTGCCACAACTTTAAATCAACGAATTTCCTTTCTATCAATCTCTCTTTCCGTTTTAATCGCTGTCACAACCTGGTTGAACTTCTTTACTTTCTCGTTTTCAATTACGATATCGTAGAAATCAATATCTGTAGGCGGAATAGTGGATGTTTTTAATTTCAGGTCTCCTTTTATTTTCGCAATTAAATCATTTGACCAACGGCGTTTTAGATTTGTTTCCAAAGTTATCATATGTGACCTCATAAGTTCGACCGCGAGATTTTTTAGATTTATGGAAGATAGATGTTTGTCAATCAAATCCTTAAATTCTGTATTCTCAATAAGTGTGGTTGTAGCGTCAATCAGCTTAACGAGACCTTTCAAGTCTGACTCCATAAATGTGGTTTCGCTGAAAAGTTTTGCTTTTGAATAACTGTCTTGTTTATCGCTTTCGGCTGCAAATTTCATTAGTGAAGTAAGGTATTTCTCGACTTCAAGCTTGGATCGGCGAATGTCAACATCTTTTATATCCGAAACCACCTCTTTAAATTCTTTGAGAAATTGTTCATTTACAGTGCTATGTCTGGTGGAAAGTAAAGCTTTAAATTTTTCTTCGTCATTTTGCAATAAGGAGAACTGCCTGATGTACTTAATGTTCTC
>DASPJL010000047.1:0-44292 GCA_035628645.1 Cytophagales bacterium
TTTACAAGACTAAAGTATTTGTCCATAGATTCTTTTGCGGCTTCATAGTCGCCGGTTTGAAACAATGAATATCCCAGTAATCGGTGTAAAACAATATTGTTTGGTTCAATAGTAAGTGCTTGCTTCAATTCATTTATAGCAGCAGGATAATCCCTTGTCAAATAAACAAATATTGCATATCTGGATCTGCTTCCTTTTTGCACGTCAGATAGTTGCATGTATTTGTTATACATTTCTTTTGCTTTGGAAATATTTCTTTTGGTAAAATATAACTCTCCAAGATCCTTGTAAATAGGGGCATAATTTGGATTAGCTTCCACAGCTTTTTGAAATTCAGCTTCTGCAGCTTCATAGTTTCTTGGTATCAAATAGATTCTACCAATTTTAGCATAAGCTTTTGCTAAAGTCTTGTCAATATAAACTGCTTTTTCATATTCACTTATGGCTTTTCCTCCGTCCTTTAAAGCCAAATAAGCATCTCCCATTAAAAGGTGAGTAGTTGCTTCTATTGAAGCGGCCTTATCTTTATCTCTCTTCTTTAATGAAAGAGATTTATTAAGATAACTTAAAGCTTTGTTTGCATCTTTATTGTCAGCAAATATTAAGGCCTCAGCTATTCTGTTATAAACTACAGGATCTTTTTCCTTTGATAAATCTATTGCCTTATCAAACAAACCCTGAGCTTCTTGAATTTTATTATTATTAAGGGCAAGGAATCCTTGTCCGACATAATTTAATGGAGCTTTTGCGTCAACACTTACCCCTTTGTCAAAAAAGTATTTAGCAGAGTCCAGTTTTTCTTGCTGAAGGTAGATATATCCAGCATAGAAATAATTGGAAGCCTCACTTGGTTCCTTTTCGATCGCTTTCTTAATTGTTGAATTAGCAGATTCAAACTTTTCTACATCTAATTGTTTTAATGCTTCTTCAGCGCTTTGAGCCTTCAGCAATGTGCTTGTAAATACCAATCCAACGATCAATACTAATGTGTAAAAGAATGAAATTTTTATTTTTCTCATTTTAATTTAAATTATCCAGGTTAACATTTTCATTTAATATAAACTATTATCACAAATTGTGCCTATTCTGTGTTTTTCTTAATTTCTACTAATCTTACAGGCATTGTTGCCGGAACTAATCCAGATTTCAAAATAACCCTTTGTCCCTTATCACCTGCAACAAAGGCTGTAAATCCACTTCCCAATCTTAAGCCGGTCTCGGCATTTATAATATAAATACCCCTATTGAATGGATATTCTCCATTAGCAATATAACCTTGATAGGGTTGATAATATTCATCAGCATAATCAGAATTGCCCAACTTTGATATTGCCAATACATTTACTTTGTCTAAGAATCCTCTTGTAACGGTATCATCTCTATCACTGACCCAACTTACTCCGATTACTCCTATTGAATTCTTATTTTGTGCCACATAATCAATCACCTTTGGATTCGTATTAACTGCAAAACAGTTAGGTGGCAACTTTTCGACCTTTGCAACTGAATCTTTTAAATACCTGACAGACGCAGAACTATCGTTCGCGAAAATGATATTTATATTTCCTAATGAAGATTGTTTATTGATCTGTCCCCAGTTTGTTAATTCTCCTCTTAGCATTGATTGAATTTGCTCATAAGAAATAGCGCTGTCAGGATTATCTCTGTTAATAATAAAAGCCAGGGCATCGATCCCAATTTTAATAATTTTAGGACCAATTGTGTGTTTTGCCTTATAGGCATCCACTTCCTCTTTTGTTAAAGGTCTGCTTGCAATTGCCAGCTTTACTTCAGAATTCAACAGCTTTCCAATTGTTTCAGACTCTGATGAATAGATTACATTAATCTTAGCGTTTTGATAGATGGCTTGAAAAGTATTAACTTCAGCATCTACAATAGGCTTCAATGCATCATCAGCTGTTATGGTAATTTCACCGGTGGCTGTTGTGTTTTCCTCAACTTTACTTCTTTCTTTTAAATTACAGCCTGATACAATTACTGCTAATAGAAGAACGATCTGATATAATTTTTTAAATAAATACATAATCAGGATAGTTAAGGTTAATCTTCTTTGATAAACTTCGACTTTTTAAAATACCTTTTATAAATTATATAACCTCGGTAAAGACTATATAAAATAAAGACACTTCCTAAAATCAATTTGTTGTTGGAAGATAAATTAAATACGGGCGTTTTGGATATCAAAAGCCAAAAACCGAAAACAAAGTATATTAAAGCCATTGCTATTCCTACAAAAAGAAATACTTTTTGGCTTACACTTTCCTTTTGATTTTCACGATCCTGGTACATATTTAATTAACTCAAAACTATTTTATTACCCGATATAGAATCGATTAGCTATAGAAACGTAGAAAGAGAAAATTAAAAGGCCATTAAGGCCTTTTAATTATTGACTTAATTTAAATCTTACAGGAAGTTGGTATCGAACCGTCACAGCTCTACCACTTTGTTTTCCTGGCTTCCATGGCGGCATTTTTTCTATTACACGAACAGCTTCCTGGTCACAACCACTACCGATACCTTTTAATACCTGCACGTTAGTAATACTTCCGTCAGGACCAACAACGAAACTGACATAAACAGATCCTTCAATTCCTCTTTCAATGGCACTTGCAGGATAATGAATGTTTTTAGCCAGATATTTCATTAGGGCTTGGGTTCCTCCCGGAAATTCAGGCATTTGTTCTACCACAGTAAATATTTGAGGTGCGGCCTCTTCTTCTCCAGTTCCAATTTCAGCTGGCGGTTCTTCAAATACAACTTCGCCAGGACCTTCAATATTTTCTGCACCAATTACCGGAGCCTTTTTTACCTCTTCTATTGTAGGCATTTCTTCCTCTTCAGGAACTTCCTTCTCCGTTACCTTAGGCGGTAAAAACTTTACCACTTCCGTCGGTGGAGGAGGTAGATTAAGTTTTGGAGGAGGAGGTGTGTTTTGTATAGGAGGAGGTGGAGCCAAATCAGCGATCGATATTTTAGTTTTAGGCTTTACTGCAACCTCCTCTTTTGGAGTTAGTGCCTGTATAATTTCAGGTAAACCAACTGCAAAAGTGAAAATAGCTAAGGCTATTAATAAAGCCGCATAAACATTCTTTAGATAAATCTTTCTTAGATTATAAGCTCCATAGCTCTTATTCCTATCTTCAAATACGATCTCATCCATATTTGAATAAGAAACTACGTTTGTATTCATATCTTTAAATATTATTGGTTCGTATTTTCACTAGGATTCTTTGATTCTTCAATCATCTTAATCTCTTGTTTTGAAATATCAACTAAAGCATATGTTGGAACCGCGGAAATTGTCATTTCATCAAAAATGTCAACGACATTCTGATATTTTGACTCTTCCATAGGTTTAATCAAAACAATCAATTTTGGGATTTCTGCCTTTTTCTCTCTTAGAACTTTTCGAATTCCCTTATCTGAATAATCAGTAACTAAAACTTCAGGGTCGGTAATTCCAACATAATAATAGATTTTATTATTTTCTCCAAGAGCTAAAGACAGCACCTTCTTCTCATTTACCTCAGGGATTTTATCCTCAGGTTTAGGCTTCTCAGGCATGTTTATTTCCATGGTCTGAGGTTTGCTCAACGTGTTAGCCAACATAAAGAAAGTAAGTAAAAGGAAAGCCAAATCTACCATTGGTGTCATATCAATTTTAGTAGATGCTTTTTTTGCCCTTACTTTACCGCCTTTCTTTTTACCGCCACCACCGCCGCCGGTGTTTACTTCTGCCATTTTATTAAACTTTTAAGTTTATAAATATTATTTAAGTAAATAAGAATATTACTCTTCTTCTAAATTAGTAATCAGATTAAATCTGTTAATGTTCTTATCCTGAATTGTGCTAATTACTCTTTTAACAACAGGATAAGGAGCATTGCGATCACCTTTAATTGCAATTCTGGCCTGAGGGTTAACTACTCTTGAAAAAATTATCCAGTCATCCAGTTCATTGTTTAGGGAATCTACAGGGATACCTTGCTGCGCAACATCCTTCATTTCGTCTGCTGTATAGCTTAGTAGATTTTTTAAACCTGCAACCGGTACTCCGAAACTTTCAATGAGCGCAAAACGCATTTTTTCCTCCTCAGTAAATTGCACATTAAATCGTTCACTAATTTGATTAATGAGCTCCAATCTATGATATTTCCCATCTAAGGAAAAGAAGACTCTTCCATCAGAAGCCATTGATATTAATATGATATTTTTCTCTGGAATCTTAATATCCGAAACCGAAGAAGGCATATCTACTGACAATGGATCCGGTGTTCTCGCTGTGGAAGTCAACATGAAAAATGTCACTAACAGAAAAGCAAGATCCACCATCGGAGTCATATCTAATGAAGGAGTAGCTCTATGTGGTTTAACTCTAGCCATAAGTTTAATTAAATAACGACTTTATCAACATTTTTAGCAGCAAAATTCTGAACTAAGGAAAATCCTATTTCATCAATGCTGTATGTTAATTCGTCAATTTTACTTGTAAAGAAATTATAAGAAATAATAGCAACAGCAGAACCACCAATTCCTAATGCTGTGTTAATAAGCGCTTCAGAAATACCAAGAGCAAGCTGGGCTGAATCTGGCGCTCCTCCTGAACCTGTCATAGCGGCAAAAGCTTTAATCATACCAATTACCGTTCCTAACAGTCCAATAAGTGTGGCAACTGATGCAAGGGTTGCTATAATCGTTAGGTTCTTCTCTAACATCGGCATTTCCAATTGAGTTGTTTCCTCAATATCTTTCTGAATAGCTAAAATTTTCTTTTCCTGGTCAAGGTATTGAGCACCTTCCATGTCTTTGTATTTTAAAAGACCTGCTCTTACAACATTTGCAACTGAACCTTTTTGCTTGTCACACTCAACAATAGCCTGATCTATTTGACCAGAAGCCATCAATGATCTGATTTTTTTCACAAAATTTAATACGCTTCCTTTTCCTCTTGCCTTTGAAAGTGTAATTGCCCTTTCAATAGAAAAAACGATAGCCATTACTAAACATGAGATCAAAATTGGTACAATGAATCCTCCATGATATACGGTACCAAAATAATTTAATGGTGTTCCTTTCTCAACATCACCTCCAGCGAAATTTGATGGATTTCCTAAATAATAGATGTAGAAAAGAATAGAAACAATAAATATTATAGGAATAACAATAATAGCGAACATTGATTGTCTTCCTTTAACTTCAGGTTTAGAAGGTTTAGAATTAGAATTTTTCATTGCTTAGTTTTTATAGTTAATTATTAGTTTAATTTATTTATTATCTTATATAATACTTAGTGAATTAAAAGATACAAGCAGAGAATATTAAAATCTTCCTATATCACGCCTTTTTGAAATAATTGTTATGCTTTTTGCTTTGGGCCATTATAAAAATTTTATTCATCAAATTTATTTCTATTGTTATTGATAATTTTTATTAAAACGCCTTTTCCCAAAGAATTAATTATTTTTTTAAACTTTTACCGAATTAAATTATACAGTTAATAAAACTATACACTTAAAGGTTCCCTGCCCCCTATAAATTCATTACTTTTTTTTTGAGTAGATCTAAATTCAAAACAAATGAGAGGATCATTATCGTATTAGTATACAATTATATAAACTTTATTCTATAAATATTCTTGTTTTTGTACCAAAGTAAGTTATTTTTTTTCTTAAAAACTTCCAAAAACCAGCCGTCTAAGAAAAATTCAAAAACTAGTCCTCTAAAAACAAAACCTGACGGTATTTTTAAATTATTTGCTATAATAAATACATTTTTTAAAGTTACCAAAAAATAAAGTTTTTTATAAAATGCCTTTTAAAGATATTTTTCCCGATGATGTTTGAGAGAGATAATTACACCCAGACAGGTTATCTTACATATTCTTAAGAAGATATAAGCTCTAACAATAATTTCTTGTGGTTTAGTTCTAATTTTTAAATTCTTGAAAATTACTGTCTAAAATTTCAAATATTGCCTTCGCTTTCAATAAACATTCCTGATATTCATATTCAGGATCCGCGTCAAAAGTAATTGCGCTTCCTACCTGAAATGAAAGTTTTCCGGTATTTGAATTATAAAATATACTTCTTATGATGACATTAAGGTCAAAATCACCCTCGGGAGTAAAGTAGCCACCTGCACCAGAAAACGCACCTCTTTTTGACGTTTCATATTGCTCAATAATTTCCATTGCACGAATTTTGGGCGCTCCCGTCATGCTTCCCATGGGAAATGCATTTTTAATTGTATCAATAAAATGAACTTCAGGTCTTTTTTGGGAAGAAATGGTCGAAATCATTTGATGTAACTGCTTAAACGAGTATATCTCAAACATTTCTTCCACTGTTATACTGCCCGGAACAGACGACTTAGCCAAGTCATTCCTGACTATATCAACAATCATCATATTCTCTGCAATTTCTTTTTCTGAAGATTTTAAATGATTTATCAATGCTTCATCTTCTGCGTCAGTTTCCCCTCTTTTAATGGTTCCTTTAATAGGTTGCGAAACCAGCCTTTCCCCTTTCATTTTTAAAAATCGCTCCGGCGAAGAACAAATAATATATTGATCGCCTGACCTTAAATAAAAAGAAAAAGGCATGGGAGAATTATTGATTAACCGGTAAAAGCTATTTAAGGGACTAATTTCAAAAGACTTGCCGGCAAACTCAATACAATAATTTATTTCGTAGATGTCCCCTTCAAGTAAATGTTCCTTTATTTTTCCTATTGTTTCTAAATATTTGTTCTTATCAATGGTAGAAAGAAAAGAAACCCTTGCTTTATTATCTGATAAAGCAAAAGATGTGAATCTATTAATTTCTTCAAAATAAACATCAGGATCAGAAAATGAATATATGATTACCGAAGAATCCTTAAAAAACAATAGTATTTCGGGGACAAAAAATAATATTTCTTCCGTTTGTTGGTAATCGGGATTATTAGAATTTAATGCTTCAATTTGGTTCTTTAAATCATATGACAAATATCCCAGCATCCAATCCTGATGCTCCCGGTAGAAATTCTTCAGGCATTCAAACGAATCGTTTCCTGTAGGTTTCAGTATTTCTTTTGCTCCCACAGCCAACATATTAATAAAAGGATCATTTGGATATTTAATTCCTTTATTTTCAAGAATACACGAATATTTAAATTGCTGACTCCAATTCCAGGCCTTTAATTTAAAGTCCCAAGCATCGTCAATTTTAAATTCCTTACACTTCCTGTTCATGAAACTCATAAACTGACAATGATACTTAAGTTTAACAATACTTTCAGAAATTATAAATAGTTAAAATAAAGTGTCCCTGACATTCTGTTACAAAGTTTGCAAAGAAATACGGGAAGAAAACCTCCTTTAATTTTTAAGAATCCGAATTAATTTTGGGTTAGTTTCTGAGAATGTGGATAATTCTTTACTATTATTCTAAACTTCTCTGCAATCAGTTTGGTAAGAATCCTTGAACCTTGTTCATTTACATGGTCAGCATCAAATAAATTTTCTTTCTTAAAAAGTTCAGGGTACTTTCTGCTGTCGGCAAACTGAATTTTATGATTTTCAGGAATTTGTTCAAATAGTGGGATCAGCTCATCATACTGATAACTTTTCCACTGGGGAGGCATAGTAAATATAAGGTGGATGCCCCGATCTTCAGATAATTTTATCAAATGATTCATCTTCTCTAAATAGACTTCATTATAATAATCAAAAGTTTCTACATCCTCATATTTTGCAAATGAAACGGAGCTTGCCCGCTTAACCTCCTCTATTTCTTTAAGGTATCTTTCTGAAAGAAAATAGCTATTCTCACCCTTAGCAGCAGAATCCCTGTTAACGGGCAAAAAGCCTTTATTATCCTTTAAAACATCGAGGGTTAAAGCCGTTTCATCATTCTCCTGTGCATGATAATTAAATATTTCATTTACAATTCCGATATTAAATGTTTTGTCAATATAGTTAACCGAGCGGGTGCCTACGGTCCAAACTTTATAAGGAAGAGGAATTCGGGAATTAATAGCGCTGTTTATCGTATAAACATAATTATCATTATTAAGCCAATAGAAGTTTCTACGAGTATGAAGGTTTTTATACTTTATATTAGGAAACCAATTCAATTCCATCAAAACATATTTAAAATGAAGAGAGTCCTCTTTTAAAAGGTTTTCATATAAATAAAAGGATTCAGGAGGAAGCAAATTTTGTATGCCATAGTTAAAGGAGTGAACTTCCATATCCTGACTTACTATACTATCAAACAAAACAGGATCTATTTGGTGAAAGGTCTTACTAGATCCGAAAAACATAAGGTTATAATCATCTTTATTTTTAACGATATAATTTCTTTTGTCTGTAATGGCCTGGTTTCCCCAAAAAAAAGGAGTGATCTTTTTATATATAGATCTGCTTAAAAAAACATTTACAACACCTACCAGCAATAATAATAAGCCGACTTTAAAATATAACTTCTTCATATCAGAACTGAAAGTAAATAAATTCCTCATTATTAAAGACTCCAAAGTTTAATAGAACTATCAAAAAAACGACGTATAATCCCCACCTGATTAAGGCTGGCTTTTGTGAGATATAATCCCGGATACTACCTGTTCGCTGGAATAAATGAATAATCTCCATTATCAGTATAAACAATATTCCCATTATCCAACTGTAATAATTTGTACCAAACATATTTAGACTGAGCTGGGATAACTTCAGCTCGGTCATATTTTCTATAAGAAGAAATGCATCTGATACATTATTTGCCCTAAAAAATATCCAGGCAAAACAAACCAAGAGAAAGGTCATGGTTATTTGAAGGACCTTTAAAAGCCCCGGAGTTCGAGTGAGGCCTAATATTCTGTTCAAATTTTCCCGCAAAGGGGCGCTAATTATTGCAAATACCAAATAAAATCCATGCAGGGCCCCCCAAATAATAAATGTCCAATTGGCGCCGTGCCATAATCCACTGATAACAAAGGTAATGAATAAATTATAATACCACTTCCATTTTCCAACTCTGTTTCCGCCCATTGAGATGTATACATAGTCCCTAAACCAGGTGGAAAGTGAAATATGCCATCTTTTCCAGAACTCGCTAACTGATTTAGAAAAATAAGGCCTGTCAAAGTTCTTCATCAGATCGTACCCCATTACTTTAGCTGAACCGATGGCGATATCAGAATAACCCGAGAAATCACAATAAATCTGAATTGCAAAGAAAAAGGTGGCTATTATAACCTCAAATCCATGATACTCTGCAGGTGAATTATAAACCTGATTTACAAATACCGCCAATCTATCTGCAATTACAACCTTCTTAAATAAACCCCAGGCCATAAGCAGCAATCCGCTTTTTACTCTTTCATAGTCAAAGTCGTGTTTTTCATATAACTGATGCAAGATATTTTGCGGCCTTTCTATGGGACCTGCTACCAGTTGAGGATAGAACATCACATATAATGAGTAAATGCCAAAGTGTCTTTCTGCTTTTTGGTTGCCTCTGTAGACTTCAATTACATAGCTTAAACTTTGAAAAGTATGAAAAGACAAACCTATAGGCAGAATAATGCTTAGCGCTCCAATAGAATAATTCCAGTCAAAAAATGTTGCTAAGGCATCCCAGTTTGCAGTAAAAAAGTTAAAGTACTTGAAAATAAAAAGTACAAGACAAGTAGATACAATGCTTATGATTAACCAACGTTTCTTTTTCCTTCCTTGTGATTCTTCAATCCAGATTCCGGCAAAATAGTCGATAATAATAGTAATGGCCAGGATCAATATATATACAGGGATAAAAGCCATATAAAAAAAACAACTGGCTGCCAATAGTAGAATCCACCTGTACTTATAGGGAAGTAAAAAATAAAGTGTGGTTACTATCGGAAAGAATATAAGAAACTGAAGTGAATTAAATAACATAGACGCAGGGTAAACGGACTAAAGTTTTATGGGTTTCATAATGGGAATAAGGTATGAAGTTCCGCATTCTCAAAGTGTAGCTAGATTTTCCTATTTTTTCTCTTAAATCATTCATTATCAAAAACTTTTAATAATTCCTGTTTAATTAACATATGGACACATCAACCATTAAAATGATGTACTTCTCGTTATGCTTTCATTTTTAACTACATTCTTGTGACATTTATTTTGTATTAATCTTATATTTATCTTAAAAAAATTTTCGCCGTGTGTATTACTTTTATTACATCTCTTTTTAGAAAAACCGCCGTTTTTAATCATTTTACCATATTTTTTTTCTACTCTTAAAACTCCCTAAATAAATAATAAACATACAAATGTCATAATGTACAACCGTTATGATTTAAAAAATGTTAAAAATTGAATTATTTAAATATAAAACAAGAAATGCGCATGAAATTTATTAAATAAGAGGCTTTTGTTTTATCCTTTTTAATGTAAGTTTTTAAACAAAAAGTATATTTTGCTATTTTTTTTTACCTTTTGCTTTGACTTTTTACCTGACCAGCAAATCCATTTTCACCTAGTTCTTGCATTTACATTTAGTTTTGCCCCAGATTAAAACTTACTACATTGGCATTAATAAAAGCTGTTAGGGGAAATACACCGCAATTTGGAGAAAATTGTTACCTGGCAGAGAATGCAACAGTAATCGGGGAGGTAAAAATGGGTAGCGACTGTAGCATTTGGTTCAATGCTGTAGTAAGGGGAGATGTAAATTCAATAACGATAGGAGACAAAGTGAATATTCAGGATGGAGCAGTAATTCATTGCACATATGAAAAAGCTAAGGTTGTTATTGGAAATAATGTTTCCGTAGCTCATAACGCTATTATACACGGGTGTACAATAGAAGATAATGTATTGATTGGAATGGGCGCAATTATTATGGACCACGCTATAGTAAAAAGCGGTTCAATAGTCGCAGCAGGGGCAGTTGTCCTTCAAAACACTGTAGTAGAAGCCGGATTTATATATGCAGGGATGCCTGCAAAAAAGGTAAAGAAAGTGTCAGAAGAGCAGGCAGAAGTTTTTGCCAGAACGGCAAATAATTATATCATGTATGCTTCTTGGTTCCAGAATTAGAACAGGATAAACCAGCAATAAATTTTTAATTTTTAAAAAACCAGCTAAATGAAAACCAAAACCTTAACTATCGAAGAAGAATTTAAATAATTCTTCGCTCCAACGACACTGCTCTTACATTTCTCTAAGGATTCTTCACACGATTGAGCAGTGGTCCATTTAAACATGTTTTACTTGCTATTCTAAAAATTTAGTAAGGACAGACCCTGGAAATTTTCCATGTCTTCACGACGCCTTGTTGTTTCGGTCGTCAACTATTACAAAATTCTTTAAACCAGTAAACACAGTAAAAAATGAAATTCAAAAAACTATTTACCAGCAAAAACAAAAATGAAAAACTTTCTACTTTCTTAATTATTTCAGCAACTCTTTTATTCCTCTCAATTAATTTTTCAATATTAGCCCAGGCCCCAAATGTAAATTATAAAGGTCCTATAACAATTAGAACTGGTGGCGTTTATTCAGGCAATTGGGAAAGCAAAAACTCTAAAGTACCGGCAGTAACAATAGCGACAGATCAACCGGTTACCATACAGAATTCAACAATCAAAAGTGCCGGTGATATCATTTACAGTGCAAGTAGAAACGCTAATGTAACAGTAAGAAATACCAGAGGCTATGCTACTACTCCCACCATTAACAACAAAACCAGAGGCAGGTTCTTGCTCCTTCATAAATTCAAGAAGGCCATTGTAGAAAACAACTACATGGAAAGTACTGCTGGAATTTACCTGGCTGAATTTACAGGTAGTAAGTCAGCTTCTGAAACAATCAGAATTAGGTACAATAAAGCAAAAAATATAGACGGGAGATATAAAAATGGAGGAAGAGCCTATGTTCAGTTCTGCGTGCTTAATAACGTAAAGCAAGTAAAACATATAGATATATCCTGGAATGAAATTATAAATTTGCCAAACCAAAGCGCTGTAGAAGATAATATAAATATTCATAAAAGTAGTGGTACCAGGGATAGCTATCTTTTGGTTCATGACAACTATATTCAGGGAGCATATCCTACTAATCTATCTTCATCAGTTTATTCAGGAGGCGGAATTAATGTAGCAGATGGATCAGGTAGCACTGCTTCCTCCGTAAGTTCGTATGTAAAGGCATACAATAATCACATTGTGGGCACATCCAATCATGGAATGGTTATTACTGCCGGAAACAATAATGTAATTGAAAATAACAGGATTATTTCATGTGGATATGTTGTGGTGGGCTCCCAAACCATTCAATTAAGATCACAAAATGTAGGTATTGCCATTTATAATATGCACAAAAATTCTTCCCGTGTATATTTCAATAATGGCGCTAAAAACAACACGATTGGCTGGGTAAACACCAGCACAAACACTGATAGAAATGATTTCTGGATAAAAGGTGGCTTTAATCTAAATAACAAAAGTTTGTCGGGCAAAATCACCAGGCAAACAGAATTGAATGAATATAAGCTTTGGTTAGAAAAAGTTAGGTCTAACCGAAAAAAGATAGGATTATTATCAGGAAGTGTACCTCAGCCATCACCCGTCACAGAAGAGCCAACTCCAGAGCCGGAGCCTGAACCAACACCAGGTTCCTCAACTGCAAAACGGTTTGAAGCAGAAACTTATACCGAATTATCAGATGTAGGATCAACTGCGATTAAAAAAGTAAAGGTTAAAAATCATAGCGCAGGCGCTTCGGTACTAATTGCCAATGAGGGCGACAAAATAAGAATTTCATTTTCAGCTACTTCAGGAAAATATACAGTTAAAGCACGAGTGAGATCGGGATATTATACTTCCTCATCATCGGACAATAATGCTAAATGGCCAAATGGTTATGGATTTTGGATAAATGGTGTTTCCAGCAAATTTACAGGCAGCAATTCTACCATATCAGGCAAAGATCCATCTTATGGTGGCTCCTATTGGGGAACTATGCAATCAACCACCATTACTTTAAAATCGGGAAAAAACACTGTGGACATTTCAGCCAAACATTCGTGGGCAGCAGTAGATTATATTGAAATCATTCCATCAGGTAGTAATTCTAATGAGTCCGAATTCTCTTCAGAACCAATTGCGATTACTACACCGCCATCCGGTGAAACTCAACGAATAGAAGCTGAAAAATACAAAGAACTTTCAGACCCCGGAAAACATTCCATTGGAACATTGAAAGTGGCTAATCATAGCAACAATGCTTCAGTAAAGCTTTACGACCAGGGAGATAAAATCAGACTTTCTTTTACTGGCGAATCCGGAAAATATATAATAAAGGCAAGGGTGAGGTCAGGGTATTATAATTCAGGTGTATCTGATAAACATGCAAAATGGCCGGGTGGATATTCCTTCTGGATTAATGGCGCTTCTGCTAAATTTACTGGGGATAACTCCACTATTTCAGGAAAAGATGCTTCTTTCGGCGGATCATATTGGGGAACGATGAATTCAACCGTTGTCACTTTAAGATCAGGGACAAATACTGTTGATATTTCTGCATCACACACTTGGGCAGGCATTGATTATATTGAAATCGTACCGGCAAATTCCAATAAAAGATTGGTCGCAGATGAAGAAGCTTCAGAAATTGAGCATAAGAAATTTAATGTATATCCTAATCCCGCTGCAGATTTCCTTACCATCGAAGGAGAAAACCTGGGCAAAGGTGCAGTAGTTTCACTTTGGAGCAGTGCGGGGGACCCTATTCTTAAAGACCAACAAATTGAGTCTTTTGATAAGAAAGCAACTTTAGACTTAAAAAGATACAACCTTCAACCGGGCCTATATCTTTTAAGAATCAGAAGCGGCTCCGAACTTTACGAACGTAAAATTTATAAAAACTAATAAATCATAAAAAATGGCAATCTATAAAGGTTGCCATTTTTTTATTGCCTATTTTCTTAAACAAGCCAAAATTCCTTCTGCAAAATTATCTACCATTTTCTCCACAGTATATTTTAAAGCAGATGCTTTACAACCCTCCAAAAGCTCATTCCTTAATTTTTCTTCTTTAAAAAGTCTTATTACTGCATTTGAATAATCTTGAGTATTGTCTTCTGTAATCAAGCCATTCTTTCCATTTTCCAAATATTCAATTTCAGGGCTGTGAAAGGGAAAGTCTGTAGTTACTATTGGCGTTTGCAAGGCAAAAGAATCAAGTATGGCCAGGCCGACCAATCCGGGCATTAAAAAAACACTGGAAATCTTAAAAAAGGCAACTTTCTCTTTGCCGAATTTAGGCCCCAGATAATGGATCCAATCATAGGAGTCTGCTGCTTTCTGTACCTGCCATGCATCAGCCCCTGAACCAATAACAAGAAGATGAAAATCGGGAATTTGTTTTTTAATCAAAGTGCAAGATTCTATTAAAAAACTGATCCTTTTTTCCTTGTAAATTCCTCCGCAATAGATCCCTATATTATTAGAAGAAATATTCAATTGTTTTTTCAAGGTATCAGCCTGTTCTTCCGAAACCTCATTGTAACTTTCCATTAAAAACCGGGTATCGATAGCATTATTTACAGTGGTAATTCTATCCTCGGGAAATGAGCCTTCCACCAAATAATTTTTAACATTTCCCGTATAAGCAAACCACCAGTCACTTTTATTCTGAAAAATTTTCTTAAACTTATTGCGAACATCTCCCTTATTTATTTGTCTGTTTATTCCGTGTCCCCAATAGGCGAGTTTTTGATTAGAATAGTATTTTCTGATAAACAAGAGGTAATTTAAAAGATTCTTATTGGCCTGCTCAACAATTACCATATCCTGATCTTTCAGATATCTGCGGCACGATTGCCACAATAAATTAACCGAACCTAATTTAAATATTTTACCAGGAACACAAATGGCCCATTCCAGATCTACTGCGTCCTTTTTTAGTGCATCTTCATTATTAAGTTTGCTGTAAATCAGGGTAAGTTCAACTCCTTCATTTGCCAATCTCTTTTTTAACTGATTATGAAATTCTATTCGGTATTGTGCAAGCGCTTTTTGAACAATAGCAACTTTCTTCATTAAAATGAGTCGTTTTCTTAATTTAAAAGGCCAAAAGCTTAAGCTTAAGGCCCCTTTAAAAATTGATAATTATTTTCTTATTATTATTTATACAATGATCTGGATTTTGAAGATGGCGCCAATATTTTATCCAGCACGCTTCTCACCTTTTTCAAATCAACGATCATGTGGTCCTTTTGACCTTGTTTTTTGCTTTTTACCTGAGATAAGGATTCACTAATAATAAACGAATGAGCCATCTCTGCTTTGTGCGCAATGTCAATATAATCTGTCAATACAAAACCTTCCGAGAACAGTTCGATGAGCATACTGCCTTTTTTACAAAAAAAGATGTTTGTGAGACCTGCGCCACTTGCCCCCAGAATTACGTCAGCATTGGCAAATAAATTGACTTTTTCCACAAATGAGAGATCACTTAATGTAACATTTTGAAAACCATAAGGAGTAATTAATTTTACCAGTTCAACTTCATTCAATACATTTCTGAATTTAGAATCTTTTCTACTTATATAAACCAGCGAAGGCAGGTTCTCACTCTTTTCAACGCAATTTAAAAAGCCATCTCTTAAATACTCAAAGACCCAGTTAGGTATAATGGGGTTATTCCCTCTCGGAGCAGTTGTCGCAATCAAATGATCTCCCTGAACATGCCTAAGCTTGTCCCCTTCTATGATTTTATTAAACGGAATTCCAAGCAATTTTAATGTATCTATTTGATAATCATACTGAAGACTGGGAACTAAAAACCAATCTACAGATTCAAATAAACCGCTTTCTTTCAGCAGATGAAGTCTTGGTAAGGCATCCATCAGCCAATGTCCATAATTATTAATTGCTCCTCCGCCCGAGAGCATTGAAAAAACTGTACCAGGCAACCTGAGAGGAGGAGTAAAGTAGTTTTGGCTAAAAATAATATTTTCTTTGGGATCAATAATTTTACCCTTTTTATACTGAAAAGAAACGTCGCCCAGTAGTTTATTATCGTGAGAAATAATGGCCACACTCCCCATGTTGTTGGTATAAACTCTTCCATTAGGGATTTTAATAACTACATAATCGGTTTTAACGGTGAGTTTAGGTTTGGCATAGGCAGATATTGCTTTATAAAAATCTTCTGAAACAGGAAGCGTGGAGATATGGTCTTTATATATTTCATAAATTTCCACCTGCTCATTTTGAGTACTTTTATAATATTCTTTACTTGTTTTATAAATTCCTTTGGGTTTATAAATACTATTGAACCTAAAAGCCTTTTCAAAATTCTCATAAAGTTTTCTCTTAGCTTTATAGTAAAAATCATAACCAATCATAGAAAGAATATCATGTTTAAACGGAGTATAATATCTTTTTTTCCATCTATGATATACAACACCGAGACGGTGTCTTATGGAACTAATGAAAGATTGATTAAAAATTAACATACAACCAGTATTTATATAATTTAAAAAATAATCACATTCAATTAGTTATGGTTCTCCCGGATTTGGTAAAAGCCAATTTGGTGACCAGAAACAGAAATAAGGAATTTGTGTACAAATACCTTTTCCAAAGTCTTCCGGGCTCCAGATAAAGTCTGTAAACCCATTCAAGACAGTAATCCCTGGCCCACTTGGGAAGCCTTTTTTCAAGGCCGGCGTATACCAAAAAAGCTTGACCCACACCCAACATACAGCCATTAATTCTATCCATGTGTGTCGCCATCCAGTTTTCTTGTTTGGGACATCCCAAAGCTACAAACACTAAATCCGCCCCTGAAGAATTAATCCTGTTCACTATTTCCTGGTCCTCTTCCTGAGAAAGTTTTCGAAAAGGAGGAGAATAAACTCCTGCAACCCGAAGATTTGGTAACTCCCGATTTGTTCTTTCTACGATACCTGACAACACTTCATCAGTAGAACCATAAAAGTAAACTGACTTATTTCTCTTTTCTGCTTCCACAAGCAACAATGGCATCAGGTCCATTCCGGCTACTCTATCCTGAGTATATTTATAGAACCATGACATTACTTTTGAAACCGGCGCTCCATCAGGAGTAACTAAATCTGCTTGACTCAAAACTTTATTAAAGGAAGCATCTCTGTATGCTTCAATAACCATATGAACATTTGCAAAACAGACGTAAGAAGATTTTTTAGCTCCTACCAGGTTAAAAATTTGTTCTATAAATTCTTGAAAAGTTCCTTTAGAAATAAATGAGTTTAAAATTTTTACTTTCTGCATTCCTGTAACAATTATTAATAAGCATTTTTCTCACCTTTTATCATATTCCATACGGTCAGAAAAATAATTTTAAGGTCTAAAGCAATGCTCCAGTTTTCGATATACATTATATCATACTCTACTCTTTTTTCCATAAGCTCAGGTTGACGGGTTTCTCCACGGTAACCGTTTACCTGAGCATATCCTGTAATACCTGGTAATATGAAATGCCTTACTGCATATTTATTTATTTTCTTAGAGTATGTTTCCAATTGGCTAATAAGGTTTGGTCTCGGTCCCACCACTGACATGTCACCCATCAAAACATTGAAAAACTGTGGCAATTCGTCCAGGTTTGTTTTTCTGAGAAAAGCGCCAACTTTGGTGACCCTGGGGTCATTTTTCGTTGCCTGCACTTCTGTATCATAGTTCACCCTCATGGTTCTGAACTTAATACAATTGAACAATTTATTTCTTCTGCCTGGTCGCTTTTGAATAAAGAAAACAGGCCCGGGGCTGTCCCATTTTATTGCAGCGATTACGGCTGCAAAAACAAGTGGGAATATCGTTAATATAACGATGAGGGAAAATACAATGTCAAAAGCCCTTTTTAATGCTCTGTTAAATAAACTTTGAAGCGGCTCTCTTCTAAGGGTCATAATAGGAATATTATCATAGAAATAGAGGTTTGGCTTCTTCCTCATGTTTAAAAGACCACTAAAATCAGGAGCTATTCTGAAGGACATAAAATGCTGATCGGCAAATTCTGCCAGATCTGAAATCATTTCTGCCGAAGTGATTGGAAGCGCAAAATATAATTCATCAACCTTTTCCTGAAGGCAAAAATCTTTGAGGTGCTTTAATTTACCTTTGATTATAAGATTCTTATTCTGAGGCACATCATCAAAAAAACCCAAAAAGGAATAGCCGGTATTGTTATGAATAAAGAAATTATAAAGCTCCAGACCAGCATTTGTTGCGCCGACGATGACAATTTTTTTGTCTGAAAAGACATAAGTCCTGAAATATTTATAAAGGTAAAATACCGTGATCCTGAATATAATAATCGTTCCTCCTCCTATCAAATAAGAATGCAATAAGAAAAGTCTAGAAAAGTAGTAACCTTTAATAGTTACGATGTATATGGAAACCAATAAACCATGAAAAATCAGCGTAAAAATAAGTTTATCAAGAATTGCCAAAGGCCGGGTATGGGTACCTATGTTATAGATCTCATTATAAAGTGCAGCCGCAATCCAGGAAAGAGAAAATACAACCATTAAGGAGGTGTATTCAGGTGTTAGATCATAGTTATTAAATCGAGTATAATAGGCGATAATAAACGCGCCATTAAACAACAGGATATCTAAAATTAACAGCAATGGTCTAAGTAGACGAGAATACCAATTGCCTTTTATCATTGTTCTGTAATTTAAGTTAGGTTAAAGTCTATAAAATGTTACGCTCTCTCTTTTTTCAACCATCTTAACGGAGAAAGCTTTTATAGGTTTAAATCTTTTTAGGATGATTTAAGGCAGGAAAATGAAGGAAAATAAAAGATTTTATGGCTCAAAAAGGAACAAAGTCAAAAGTCTGAATTAGCGACCGGGCTAGAAACTTCTTTCGCTGCTATCAGTTTATAGATTAAATGACAGAGTATAGAAAATGGAGAATGAAGAAATAAAAAATTCAGAGGTGTTGCTTAAAAGTTACCTGGTAATCATAAAGACTTTAGACATTCGATTAAAGGTAATCAGGGAGACTTTACCTTTAAACAATTTAATGGAAAAAGCCATAATAAATAAGCTTAGCTATTATCAAAGTAGAATAGCATTGACTAAGAGCAGGCTTGAAGATTTACGAATTATAAAACAAGTACCAGCAAAAATTTAATACACCCAGACTTTTTAAAATAAGATGTTTCTACGCTAGTGGCTCCCGGATTGAGTCTTTTCTAAAAGTCCTCTTAGCTCAAGTTCCTTTCTCTTCATTTCTTCCTGCGTAGCTTCCAATTCTTCCATATTTTGTCTCATTTCTTCTTCCTGTGCTCTCATTTCTTCTGCCTGTTGTTGAGATTTCTCCAATAGCAGTCTGGTTTTTTCATTTGTTCTTATGGAAACAATGGAAGCAGCAATGGTCTTACTTGCCTTCTCCAGAAAATCCATAACAAAAGAATCATATGTTTTAAAAGAAGCAATTTCCAATACAGATTCAACCTTTTCATTATGAATCATGGGAAGTACAAGCAGGCAACTGGGATTTGCATCACCAAGGCCGGAACTTATGCTTATATAACTTTCTGGAACTTTAGTAAGGTATACTGGTTCAGCCTCCAAGTAGGTTTGTCCTACCAAGCCCTCTCCTATTTCTATTCTTTTGCTGAGGTGTTTTTTTCTATTGAAAGCATAGCAGCTTATCAGTTCAAGAAACGGTTTGTCGATATCTTCCTCCTCATTCAAAACAAACAAACCTCCCTGCTGCGCATGAATATAGTTAACAAGAAATGAAACCGTCTTTTCAGTAAGTAATCTAAAATCATTCTGATAATCCCGTAGGAGTTCAGACAGTTCGGTCAAGCCCTCACTCACCCACTTTTGACGCTCCGTTTCTTCCTGCTTGGTTTTCATTTGATTTCTCATTAACAATAGAGAACCTGCAATATTCTTAGTATTGATTGCCTTATTTTCATCATTAATTCCCTCCCAGTCAACTTCAAAGTTTCCATTGGAAATGGCCTTTATAAATTCGGCGGTCTTGTTGAGGTTATTGATCATGCTGCCGAAAACCACCTTTTCATCTTCCACATTAATCGCTTCATTTGAGTCAAAAATTAACTCCCTATTGCTTTCATCCATTTCCTTATACAACTTCAGTTGCTTTTTGGCATTCCTTTTCAATCTTGCCGAAGCAAAAATCAAGGAGGGGATCCCTATAGCAAACAGAATAATATTAAAAATGATACTAAAAGTGAGAAGGTCATTGTATGCCTTTTGAGACTTTAGCTTTTTTTCAGCAATCAGAGGATCAATAACCTTGGAAAATTGCACGTATCTTTCCCACACGGCTGTGCCAGGGTCATCTTTAATTATTTTCTTTGCTTTTTCATAATTTCCATTCTGGGTTAATTTTACTACAGTATCCATCAGTACAAAATACTGATCCACCGTTCCCTGAATAGCACTTAATTCTGAAGGATGCAAACCCACACTACTGACGGTTTCATTTAATTCTTTAAACTGAACTTCATGAAAATCTTTAATCTTCTTTAAGGTGGCAAGAAAGGCTGGGTTTTCAACCAATACATAGCCTCTTATACTCATGTCAATATTATTAAGATTGACAAGAATATTGTCCTTATTGTATTTTATCTCATCGTACTTTTTTTGGTTGACCAAATCCCTATCAAGCGCTTGCTTATACTGATAAGTTAAAAAAGTATTGATCAGAATCAACGAAAGAACAAAATATATTGTAAGCGAGACACCTCCCTGATTAAACTTACTTCTTAAAGTTTTAATTCTTTTCAACATTTCAGAATTCATTATGATAGTAGCAACCAAAAATATATAACTGGTCTTTAATAAATTATGAAATATAAGTAAAGGTTTTGCTTATGAATGATTGAGATAAGGATTAAAAGAAATTTTCAGAAAATTTAAAATTTTCAAGCTAAAAACATAAACAATAATATAATTTAACATATTTTACATATAACTAAATCAATATTTATCTTTAAACCAAATCATTCTATGGTTCCGTTTCCACTTATCTATCTTGTACCATTTAAACAAAAAATAAGGTTCTAAAATATAATTTTTAAAATTTTCAATAAGGCAGGTTGATTAAGGGGAAAAAAAAGAACCTCCAATAAAGTATCGGAGGTTCCTTTTTACTATTCAATTATTAATTATTGATTGCTTTCCTGAGTTTGGTTTTGGTTTTGTTCCTCTGTACTTACTTCCTCTGTTTGAGTAGTAGTATCAGTTTCAACCACTGTTTCTTCAACTTCATAAGACACATCAGTTGTATCAGTTTCGATTACTTCTTCATTTTCGCTTGTTTTCTTATTAGTATCACAAGACGTAAAAGCAAAGAAGCCGGACATTAACATTAACGCAAGTAACTTTTTCATAATTTTAAATTTAACGTTTAACAATTAATTTACAGGTTCTTATACTTACATGTTAATATTTAGGTTTCAATTCCTATTTTTTTCAATCATATTTTCTCTTTCAACTTAAACTGGTCGTCTTAATCATCCATACTCATTGGTAAGCGGATCTGGATAAAACCCAAGCAACTTTTCACGCGTAGTCATTAAATACCAAATTGTTTAAAACTTTAAACTTTAAAACTATGGCACAAATAGATCAAGATACGGCAGAATTAAGAACGCGTGGAAACTGGCATCAGCTTAAAGGAAAAATTAAGAAAGAATATGGAAACCTTACAGACGATGATTTAACCTATCAGGAAGGACAAGAAGAAGAGTGGTATGGAAAGCTCTCTAAAAAAGTAGGAAGGACAGTAGATGATGTCAAAGGTTGGATAAGAGGATTGTCTGACTAATCAGCAGATATTAAACAATCAATAAAAAAACCGCTTCGGGCGGTTTTTTTATTGGGTTTTTCTGATTTAATCCAGGTCTAGTTTAGTAAGCACTGCTTGAAACTCTGCTTGAATACCTGCTGAAATGGAGACCTGACAATTTTTTACCGGATGGAAAAAAGACAAGGAATCCGCATGAAGCATCATTGTATCCATGTTCCACCTTCCCTTAAAAAACCTGTTTTGCTTATTACAACCATAGGGCCTGTCACCAATAATAGGATGTAGAATATGTGCAAAATGTTTGCGGATTTGATGCATCCTGCCGGTAATCGGGGTTACTTCAACCAAAGAATACCGTATCGTCTCATGGCGTCCCAGGGGAATATTAAGTTCCGTCCTTTTTATTGTGCGATATTTAGTAACTGCTTCCTGTAAAGTGCCATTTTCTTTTTTGAGAGGATAATCTATTGTTTCTTCATCTTCGGTATAGCCCCTCACTATTGCCTTATATTTCTTATGGATTAATCTTTTGGAAAACTGATCGTGCATTTCCCTGTTTATTTCTTCATTCAGGGCAAACAATAAAACACCGCTTGTTTTCCTGTCCAACCTGTGAGTAGGATACACCTTTTGATTCAATTGATCCCGTAAAGATTGCACAGCAAATTCCGTTGCATCCTTTGCTATGGCGGATCGATGAACCAATAATCCATGAGGTTTATTAATCGCTATCAAATATTCATCTTTATAAAGAATCTCCAGGGACATCTTTCCTGATTATGGCTGTTTATTAATTTATTTTTTAGATTTTTTTTTCTGGCTTTTTCGGAATTCCCAGGGGGGTATGGGATTAGCGTGTGACCAAAGACCTATCTTTTTTGACTTTGCCTCCGATTGCAACTTTTCCAATATCTTAGAAGAAGAGTATTTTTTAAAATGCCAGGCCATCCCTTCTTTTACCAATTCCTGATTTAAATTTTTTCCATTTGGCAAAATCAGTTCGGCCAAAGTACGGCCAAAATAATCTTTCCCTTTGACCAAAACTTTGACTTCCTTGCCAAAGCACATATCTGAAGTAAAAGTTTTTGCCTTCTGTCCGAAATCCTGGTGTTGTTCAGGGCAATCTATTCCAAATAATCTTACCTTAATTTTTGTTTTCCCCTGAAGTATTTCCACGGTATCTCCGTCTTTAATTCCGATAACTTTCCCTTTGATCTGAGGATCAATGAAAGAAACCATTGAAAATAACACAAGAATTAAAAATGTCTTTAGCTGAATATTACTCAATGTTTTTACTTTTTATCGGTGATTAAAAATGGTAAATAGCTACTTTACCAATTTAGACTTAAATATAAAGGCAATCGTAGAAGCCCTGAGTTTCATAGTCTCAGCCGTTTCACCCTGAAAATTCACATCGACAGTTTCTGTAAAAAGCTTAAGCCATTCGGCAAAATGTTCTTCCTTAAGGTTAGGTAACTTCACATGTTTATCAAAAGGATTTCCTTTGTATCCGTCCTGTTGAAGAATTATTTTGGACCAAAAAGAATACATAACAGGCAAATGCTTCGACCAGTCCAGATCTTTAAAATAGCTGCCTATTACTTCATTCTCGCGAACTTTTTGGTAAAAAGAATCCACTATTAACTGAATGTCTTCCGGAGTAGAGACTTCCTTTTTAATTATTTGCATATTGCAAATGTAACATAAGACGGAATAGGATAGTTTGATTTAAGTTAAATGCACCTCTAATTTTCCCTTTGATTTGAATCCTCAAACATTAAACTTGAACAACATAATTTATAACATTTAGACGATATGAAAACATTAAAAAAAATCACAAAGTAAGATCGCTCATTCATTTTGCAAAAAAAAAGCATTAACCCATAATTAACTTTACATACTTTTTGTAAAATATAAATTAATGAAGAAATGCAATTCAGTAATCTTGATTGACGATGATCCTCTTGAAAATCTTATCAATCGAAAATTAATTGAGAAATTGGATTTTACTCAAAAAATTGAAGTTTTCTCTAATGGATTTGAAGGGATAAACTTTCTAAAAATCCTCCTGCAAGTAGACAATCCTCCTGATGTCATTTTTGTGGATATCAATATGCCAATAATGAATGGATTTGAATTCCTAAAGGAATTCCATTTGTTACCCAAAGAATTTAAACAGAAAATCAAAGTGATCGTTTTGACTTCCTCACTCAGCGAAAACGATCATAAAACTGCACAGCTTATTGGCTGTGACGGTTATCTTACAAAACCTTTGACCAAAGAAAAAATCAGGGAAGAATATGAAAAAATATTTACTAAATAACCTCATTTTTTTTAAAAAACAGTTTTATCAGATTGTAAAAAACAATTTTATTTATCCGCAACTTAAATTTTGATCAGAGGTTAAACATTTTGTTGAACAGCAAATGAAGGATCCTAAAATTTCTGAAATTAAATGATGACTTTAATAAAAGAATTGAAAATTTTAGGGATTGAAGATAACCCTTATGATTTTACCACTATAGAAAATTATCTGAAGAAGGAACTGACACAATGCACCGTGGATCAGGCTAAAACATTTGCTCAAGCCAAGAAAATTCTGGTTGAAAATAATACTTACAATGCCATACTTCTTGACCTTTCCCTTCCTGATGCCAAAGGAGAAGCTCTGGCTAAAGAAGTACTAAAACTTGCAGACACAACGCCAGTGATTTTACTCACAGAATACAGTGTAAAGGATTTTGGCGCTAAGGTAATTTCACTAGGGATTTCAGATTATCTATCAAAAGAAAATTTAACATCTACTCAACTCTTTAAAAGTATTTCTTATAGTATTGAATTAAAGCGTATAGTTACAGAGTTAGAAGTATCCAAAAACAAATACAATATTTTTTTCCATATGAGTCCTTTACCTCTATGGGTTTATGATATGGAAAGTTTGGCATTTTTAGATGTGAATGAAGCGGCAATTAAAAAGTATGGGTACAGTAAAGAGGAATTTCTTTCAATGACTTTAAGAGACATTCGAGAGCCAAAAGAATTAAAGAATTTTGAATATTTGATTAGCAAATTCAATAAAACATCTGATTTTTATAAAGGCCATACAACGCATCTCAAAAAAAATGGAGAGGTAATTAATGTGGAGATTCAAAGAAGTGAAATAGATTTCGAAGGACGAAAGGCAGGATTGGTACATTCGATAGATATTACAGAAAAGGTAAAAATTGAAGATACACTACTTTTAAAAGAGCGGCGGTTTGAAGCGCTTGTGCAAGATGGCTTAGACCTGACGGGTATTGTTGATTTTGAAGGAAATTATATATACGTAAGTCCCAATTTTAAGACAATCCTGGGTTTATCTCCCGAGGAACTTATAGGAAAAAATGCTTTTGACTATCTTCATGAAGAAGATAAAGAAAGAGTTATTAATGATTTTAGCCTTGTAACAACAGAAAAATGGGTTAAAATATATCCTTTTAGATTTAGAGACGGTGATAACAACTATCGTTGGATAGAGACAATTGCTACTAACATGTACAATAATCCTTCTATACATGGAGTAGTAATTAACTCGCGAGACATCAGTGAAAGGATGAATTATATCCAGGCCATTGAAGCACAAAACACAAAATTGAAGGAAATAGCCTGGATACAATCTCATATGGTAAGAGCACCTTTGGCAAGAATCATGGGTTTAGTAAACTTGTTGAAAAGTCATTCCGTGGAAGAAATTTCAGGGAATGAAATATTAGAACATATATCAAACTCCACAAATGAGTTAGATAATATCATAAGAACAATAGTTAAAAAAGCTGAACAAATAGAAAAAGAAACAGATCAATGAGTTTAAAAATAGTGATAGTAGATGATGACACAGTTGCCGTTTATATCCATCAAAACGCAATTGAATGCAGCGCTTTATCTTCTCTACCTGTTATTGCATTGGAAAGTGAAAAAGCCCTGGATTATATTCTAAACAATAAGGATAGTGATCAAAACTATCTTGTGTTATTGGATATTAATATGCCTAAAGTAAATGGCTGGGATTTTTTAGATAAAATATCTGCCAGCCCTATTTTCGATAAAGTTTTTGTTGTGATAGTTACCTCCTCGATAAATACCCGGGATAAGGAGAAGGCCCTTGCCTATAAAAATATTATTGACTTCTTGGAAAAACCGCTTGAAGTGGAAGGGCTTAATCGACAAAGATTATCTCCTGAAATTTCCAGATTTTTTCCAGACTGATTACTCCAAAACAGCTTTACAAATCAGACATTCATGCTTTCCCAGGCACAAAAGCATATGAAAATTAATCGGAAAACAATTATTAATGCACGCCTAACAAATATTGGATTTAGACCTAAAGTTGATGTGAAAATTTGTTAACTAAAAGGAAACGGCCAATATCCCTAAAATGAACAATTAAAGGAAGCATAAAAGAAGTTCCAAGTGGACTTCTCCAAAGCTTGAGCCTCATACCCCAGCCATTCAATTACTTTCTCTGTTAAACTTTAACATTTAAGTTTCAATCAAAACAGAAATTCTTTTATCAGAAAGAACTTAGTCACATGAACACATGTTCATATATTTGAAAATAATCAAAAAATAATATGACATTTACTAAACTCAGGATAGACAGCAAAAAATTAGAAAGGGCTGCTTATGTGCTCAAAGCAGTTGCTCACCCGACAAGAATCGGCATAATAGATTTGCTGGACCAACGGACAGAGCTTTCTGTCACCGAGCTTTGCGACTTGCTCCAGTGCGAACAGTCATTAATTTCCCATCATCTGATCAATATGCGTGACAAAGGGCTTCTCGGAACCAGAAGAGACGGAAAAAATATCTATTATTTTCTAGTAGATAAAACCATCACCAACATCATCGAATGCATTAATGGGTGTGAGCAATTTTAAACTTTCCTGCAAAGATCAGGGTACGCAAATAACATGGACATTCTGATTATATATATTCCTGCTTTAATAATAGGCATATTCCTGGGACTCATGGGTGGCGGAGGATCAATACTTACTGTTCCGATATTTGTTTATATAGCAGGTTTAAGTCCATTAGTGGCTACAGGATATTCGCTTTTTGTAGTGGGAACAACTTCTCTTGTGGGTGCATTTACCTATGCGCGGAAAAAGCTTTTGAATCTACCTGTTGCCGTATCCTTTTTCTTACCTTCATTTATCATGATTTTCATGGTCCGAAAATACTTGCTTCCTTCGATCCCTGAAGAAATAGCACAAATCGGTTCATTTATACTTACAAAGAATTTGGCCATAATGCTCTTTTTTGCCGGTGCAATGATGGCTGCATCCTTCTCTATGATTAAAAGTGGAAATGCCACTGTAGAAAATATGGATGGCAAAATGGTAAACTATCAACGATTTTTCGCTCAGGCTATAGCTGTAGGCCTTATCACAGGTATTGCCGGTGCTGGCGGAGGATTTTTAATTGTTCCTACTTTGGTATTGCTTGCCCATTTGAAAATGAGACTGGCCGTAGGAACTTCCCTCTTTATCATCGCGATAAATTCATTGATTGGCTTTACCGGTGATTTGCTTACACTTGAAAATATTGACTGGTCATTTCTAATTATCTTTTCCGCCATTGCGATATCAGGGATTTTCATTGGCACTTATCTATCTGAATTAATTTCCGCTCAGAAGCTGAAAAAGGTTTTTGGCTGGTTTATATTAATAATGAGTATTGTAGTCTTTTTTTCCGAACTAAATAAATAAATTATGCAAATAAAGCAGTTTGAAGACAAGGGATTAGCCCAATATTCCTATGGAATAATGAGTGATTGTGCAAAGGAAATAGTATTAATTGACCCTGCCAGGGATCCAAACCCCTATTATAGCTATGCCAAAGCCAATGATGCAAAAATAATTGGAGTAGTCCTTACGCATTCTCATGCAGATTTCATCAGTTCACACGCAGAGATACACAGGACAACAGGAGCAACAATTTTTACCAGCAACCATATGGAAGGTAAATTCCCACATCAAAAAATTAGTGAAGGAGAAATTATAAAACTGGGAAAAATAACCCTGAAGGCAATTTACACTCCCGGACATTCCTTTGACAGCATAAGTATCTTGCTGGAACATGGTGGAAAGGATAAGGCTATCTTTACAGGAGACACTTTATTTATTGGGGATGTGGGCAGACCCGATCTCAGGGGAAATGGAGAAAACGCAGCTAAAATGAGGGTGGAACTGGCTACGCAAATGTTCAATACCATTCATTCAAAGCTAAAAACTCTTGAGGAGGATATCATTGTTTATCCGGGCCATGGTGCAGGAACTCTTTGTGGAAAATCGTTAAGCCAAGATTCCACAAGCACAATAGGCAGAGAAGTAAGAGAGAATTATGCTTTTGAAGAAAGGTCTGAAGAAAGTTTTGTTACCATATTGTTAGAAAATCAACCCTTTATTCCACAATATTTCAATTATGATGTGGCGATGAACAAAGCCGGAGCACCTGACATGGAGAAAAGTTTGAAAGAAATCAGAACTTTGAAGGAAATAGATAACTCGAACCAATTTGTTATAGTAGACACAAGACCGGAAAAAATGTTCAAGGAAGGACATTTAAAAGGTGCACTTAACATTCAAAATGGCGGCAAATTTGAAACCTGGCTGGGAACGTTGGTTTCTCCAAAAGATAAATTTATAGTAATCGCGGAAAATAGCCTTCAAATGGAGGAAGTTATAAGGAAAGCTGCCAAAATAGGTTATGAATTAAACATTGCAGGAACAATGATTGCCCATCGAGCGCAGGAGAGAACAGAAACATTGCCTATTGCTGCATTTAAGGAAAATCAGTCAGACTTCACTATTGTGGATATCAGAAGCAAGGAAGAAGCGGCGGACAAAATTTTCGAAAACAGTATAAATATCCCGTTGCCTGAATTAAAAGAAAGAGTCGGGGAAATACCCACCGCGAAACCCATAGTAGTGCATTGTGCAGGAGGATATAGGTCGGCTATAGGCTCGAGTTTACTGCAAAATGAACTACCAAAGGTAAAAGTGTATGATTTAAGTGATGCTATTAAGGAATGGTCAACGCAAAAAACTTTAAATAAAAAAAATAAAAGTCTAAATAATAAAATATATGATCACAAATAAATTAAAGGGATTAGCTGCATTAGTCTTAATTCTGGCGGGAATAAATGCAAATGCCCAGGAAGTAGTGAAGCTGGCTCCAAATGAATTTGAACAAAAACTAAAAGCCGCATCAGACGGCCAACTAGTGGATGTGCGTACTCCTGAAGAATTTAAGGATAAGCATCTGAAAGATGCCATGAACATGAATTACAAGGACGACGAGTTTCAAACCCAGTTAGCAAGTCTTGACAAGAATAAGCCGGTTTTCGTGTATTGCCTTACCGGGCCGAGAAGTACTGCTGCCGCTGCCATTATGAAAGAAAAAGGATTTAAAGAAATCTATGAACTAGACGGAGGAATAACCGGTTGGATTGGCAATAAAAAACCAATAGTAAAAGCAAAAAAAGAAAAAGCTGAAGGAATGTCGCTTAAGGCATTAAATGAGTATACCAAAGGCAATAAGCTGGTTATCGTTGATTTTAATGCAGTATGGTGCGGACCATGCAGAAAGATGAAACCATTTCTGGATAAAGCAGCAAAAGAAAAAGCTGATGTAGTAACCATTCTACCTGTAGACGCCGATATAAGCCAGGAATTGGTCGAGCATTATAGAATTGAAGCTTTACCTACCCTGCTGCTTTTCAAAAACTCAAAACAACTGTTAAGGCATGAGGGCTTCCTTGATCAGTCAGGAATAGATCAACTGATAGAAAAATATAAATAACAAACAAATGGGCATTTCTAAATCTTATATTTTTATTGTTTTGGGCATTGTGGCTGGAGCATTAGGAGGATATTTGTATTGGCATTATATCGGTTGTGTTTCCGGCTCTTGTGCCATCACGTCTATTTGGTACAGAAGTACTGCATACGGTGCCTTAATGGGTGGATTGGCAATGAGTATGTTTAACCCATCTAAGAAAGGAGAAAAGAAAAATGATTGACCTTCTCCAAAGCCCGTGGCCCTGGTATGTAGGAGGAATATTGATAGGACTCACTGTTCCTCTCCTGCTGCTGCTTGGCAACAAAGCCTTAGGAATTTCATCTACCTTGCGTCAGATATGTGCTGTCTGTGTGCCTGCTGATATTGAGTTCTTCAAATATGACTGGAAGAAACAAATCTGGAATCTTTACTTTATAGGCGGAATACTCATTGGAGGGTTTATCGGGGGCTATCTTCTTAAAAACCCTGATGCAATACAACTTTCATCCGAAACGATATCTGATCTTCAGGCGCTTGGTGTAAAAGATTTTTCGGGCATTCTTCCTTCCGACTTATTCCGTTGGTCTGAATTGTTTACTTTACGCGGATTTATACTGATGGTAGTCGGTGGCTTTCTGGTAGGTTTTGGCACCCGATATGCGGGAGGCTGTACCTCAGGACATTCAATTATGGGACTTTCAAACCTGCAATGGCCATCCTTAGTCGCCACCATTTGTTTCATGGTAGGTGGGCTGATTATGACTCATCTTATTCTACCTTATCTCCTTGCTCTATGAAAAATTTAAAATATTTATTTGTTGGAATTTTCTTCGGGATAATATTGGTAAAGTCTGAAGTGATTTCATGGCTTCGCATCCAGGAAATGTTCCGGTTCCAGTCTTTCCACATGTATGGGGTAATTGGAACGGCAGTATTGGTAGGAATTATTTCGGTACAATTAATTAAAAGACTTAATATCAAAACGATAGAAGGAGAAAAAGTAACGATAATGCCCAAGCAATTTAGCAAAGGGCAGATTTACGGAGGGCTGCTTTTTGGTTTTGGCTGGGCTTTAACCGGTGCATGCCCTGGTCCGTTGTTTGCGCAAATAGGAAGCGGATTTGCCGTAGTAATAATCACTTTATTAAGCGCTATTGGAGGAACCTGGGTTTATGGATATTTAAGAGAGAGGTTACCGCACTAAAGTTACTAAATCCTATCTGTTAAATCTATTAAAGAATGCGTCACTTAAATGCTTATAGCGTCAAAGAAGCACTTCATCTCAATGGAGTATTAGGGGGATTTACCAGGTAAGGGTTTCCATAAGCATTTTGTCTGTAAAACGAAGTCCTGGCAAAAAAGGAAACATTTTCACTTATCTTATACCTGACTTCCCCTCCTATTTCCAGTCCCAGATTATAACCTTGTTTCATTGGAAAGTTATTAAAACTATTATTTATGGCGCCGTAAATAAAAGCGGAAAGAGGCTTTTCTTTGGGTGTTAAATAATACCTGAATTCAGATCGGAGATTAATAAAAGAAGTAGGCAAATAAGACTGTTCGTAGCTATTATTAAAAGATAACATCCGGAAGTTAGTATAAGATGCGCCAATGAGGACAGAAGTTCTTGGTGTCAAGTTTTTCAAATGATTAACCCCTATGGCAGAGCCGTATCCGGCAGAAACAAAAACTTCAGTATAAGAATCAGAGACCGGAAAATTCCGATTTTCAAATGAATTTAATAATCCCTGCGCCTGAACATTTGCACTTAAAAATAATAGAACAACAATTGCTTTAAATATCTTCATCCCTATATATTTTTTAATTGATATGGAACATCTTTTAAATTTCTATCCCCGTCATGGCCTTTCACAGATTCTAAATTTAATAAATTCCGTCCAATTGATTTGATGTTGGAATAAAAACAATTACGAATACTCAATCTTTTTTGCTACTTCTCGAGCATATATTACAAATTTTAAAATTTCATAATCTAAAAAGGCATAAATGATGATCGTATCAATTGTCGTAATGAATATAGGTGGTGGAAAAGTATCCCTGGATTCACTTTTTTACAGGAAAAGTCTTATGCAAGAACATCGAAATTGACCCTTATTCACTTAAAACTAACAAGTTAACTGTTTTAAAAAATCTATAAACAAATTATTATTAATAAATAACAATATTCCATTCAACCATTTTAAAAGTTATTGGGTCATCAGTGGGAAAATGAAAATTTTCTAAAGTCAAAAACTCAAAATAAAATACAATTAAACCAAACTGCTATTCTATGCAAACCTTAAAAGAAGAAACGATCACTGAGGGCCAAATACTTTTAATGTGTAAGCTCACTACCCCGGAACTTCAAAAGAGAAAAAGGACCGTCATTGCAGAACTTAAGAAGGAGGTAATAGAGAAAAAGGAATTGGAAAACGGATTTGCCTATAAGTTTTTCGGTTCCGATGTTCACATTGATACCCTTACCGAATTTATTAAAACTGAAAGATTGTGCTGCGGATTCTTCAATTTCAATTTATCCATTAAGAATGATGGTTTTATCTGGCTTGAACTTACAGGGCCAAAGGGGATCAAAGAATTCATTCAAAATGAAATAGATTTCTAACCCCTAAAAAAACATCCATTTCCCTGACAATTAAAAGTCCCCATATTTTAGGGGAGTGCTCTGCTGTATCAAAAAATCACTAAAAAATTATTAAAAACTCAAAATAAAATGGCAACAATGAACAAACTGGCTTTACTGCTGATCAGTATAATTATGCTTTCCTGTAATATGGACGACACTTACAACGGTCCGCAAAATACTTACTATAGGATCTATTCAAAAAGCTATTACTTTCCTGACTTAACTTTTAACAAGATTAAATACAACTATGACAGTATCGGCAGAATTACCAAAGCTGAGCACTTTGATGACAAAGACTCCGCGTTCTTCAAAGAAAGATTTATTTATGACAATTATTATTTGGTCGCTATAGAAAGGAGCGTAAACCAAACCAAAGAAGCTGAACAAAAATTCACTTATGAAAACAACAAACTAAAATCGGAAGAATATTGGTTAAAAGATGAAACCGGAGTCTTAAAAAAGCAATTCACAAGGACATTTGAATACACTGATAATTTATTAATGAAAACAGCTACAACTTTCACTTCAAATGATTCGTCCACATATGCAAACTACACCTACGAAAAAGGGAACATATCTTCTATAAAAAGCTATGATCTGAACAATCAGCTTTTGATGGAAGAAACCTTTAAGTACGACAATAAATTCAATCCTTATTATAAGCAAAGTCCACAATATGTCGGGCATCCAACCACCTCTTCGGCAAATAACGTCATTTATCACAAAGCCATCTCTCCGAACCATGCGCATGAAAATACGGAAATGTCCTACGAATATGAATACAATACGAATGAATTCCCGGTAGAAAAATTCATCAAAGGTGAAAATGGGAAACACTATCTGGAAGAGTCTTACAAATATACGCTATTTTACTAGCCATAAATAAAAATAGGATGTCTAAAAAAGCCTGACCGATTTAGATGCTGAAATAAGTTAGCAAGACGAAAAACACATATTTAGGCATCCTATTTTAAATATAATGATCCTATTGTATCAAAAACATAATCTTTAAAAACCAAAATCCCGACCACTACTGCTACTCCGGCAGCGATAAGTACGGCTCCCGCAGCAAGATCTTTTATTTCTCCGGCTTTGGGATTAAATCCGGGGGAAACAAGGTCCACCAGCTTTTCTATGGCTGTATTTAAAGCCTCCCCAATCCAAACAAGACCAATTGAAAAAGCGATCCATAACCATTCCGCTGAGGTAATGCCGAAATAAAAACCTAAAACGATAACGATAACAGAGGCCAGTAAATGAATCCTGGCGTTGTTTTCATTTTTAAATAAAAAGTATATGCCCCGAAAAGCATACTTAAAACTTTTGGTACTTTTTCTAATTGAAATCATAGTCTTATGTTAAGTTGGAAGTAGGAGGATGGAAGTGGGAAGTTTGTCCAAAAGCATTTTTTTTTCGTCTTGCTGAATTTATTTCAGCACCTTAAAGTATTTATTTGCAACTGACTATCCTAAAAGCGATGACATCCCTTCATTGAAAATCTTATAAATTACTGAAATAAGAAGGGATGTCATCGCTAAGCCACTTTCCGGCTTCCATCTTCCTTCTTCCACCTATTTCTCAAACTTTTGTTCAATTAAAGAATAGAACATCAAATAAACAAAAGCAAGCATGCAGGAAAAAACAAAAGTCATAGCCATGGCGGACGGAATAAATAATGTTTCATAGGCGCTTTGCAAAAGTTGAAACGGCCTGGTCACAATATCCCAACTGTTCCATCGAAGTACTCTTCCAAGATAAATCCCAAAACTTCCAAGTCCGACAAAAAGACCAGTAATAAACCAGGACAACCACCTGTTTAGATTCTCTTTTAGGATCTGATGAATCAAATATAAAGAAATGAGACCCATCGCCAATCCGGTCAGCGCAGAGCTGAAAACAATGGAAGCATCATACCAAAGCGGAACATTACTTTCTTTGTGCAGGTGGATCAAATCCGTAATGATATAAGGCGCATTAGGAAAGAAAAGCAGCCAAAGACCGGCAAGCAACAATTTTGCCGGTAACATCCCTTTATAATGTTCCTGACAATATCTAAGCATAAAGGCAAAAACCAAAGGAAGGCCTGCCAAAAACATATTCCATACAAGAAATAAATACATCCAGTCCCTGAAAAGAATTAACCTGACCGAAATTAAAAAACAACTGAATAAACAGCCCAAAGCAAGCATTCTGAAAGTTTGTCTCCAGGTAGAAGATTGATAATAATGGATAAGTGTCATGTATAGTTGAGAATTATAAATGTTAAATTATGAATTTCGAATTGTGAGAATGGCAAGCTTTTTTATTTCTTTCCTGCAAATCCATAAAGGAATTACTCCAAAAATGCCAAAAGAACAGTCAATCATTTGCCAATAAAAAGGGATCGATCGAATGGAACCGGCAATGATAGCAAGGGGAATAATACCTGCGCAGGCAATCATTCCAAATTCTATTACCCATATATTTTTTACAGGATCTTTAAGAGGACCTATAAAAGCTACCGCTATCACTATATGAGCAAAAGCAAGCCAATCGGTACCATAAGCAATGAAGGGGTATTTAAGATTGGTTTCTTTAACCCCTGAATATACCTTTTCTATCCAGGTAAAAAACGTTGAATGCTCCATCCCTTGATTTATTAGAAAATCTCTTACAAATCCTAATTCCAATTCCAGCGGAAAAGCAGTTAATCCGCTCAATGTTAATCCAACCATAAAAATCCAGATCAGGAATTTGACTCTCCTTTTTATCCGGTCTTCCTTTGACTCGATTGATTCCATAAGTATTTAATAAAATGAGAATAATGATGCTTACTATTTACTATTGGCCTGACTTTGAGTAATAAGAGGAAGCATACCTTTTAATTGGTCATATGTTTCTGCTTCAGCCAAATTCCAGGAAAGCCAGTTTCTATGCTCATAATCATTTATAAATCGTCTTGCTCTTTTTTCCAAAAGTTCCTGCTGTGTGGTATACTTTCCATCCCGATAAACCTCCGTTTCCTCTTTTGAGAACAATTCCTTATGCTCCATCAATACATGCAAACTTTTATCTGAAAGTGTTAAAAGAAAATGAGTGTCTATAACTTCAGACTTATAATTCTTGATATTAAAAGAAGCGATAAAAACATCCCAATTAACGAGACTCATTAAAACCAGCATACCATATAAGGACAACGTATTGATTTTGTACAAATAAAAAGCTGAGTTTGTATTCTTAATTTTGAGAAAAAGCGTGATGAGACCAAATAAAGTAAGTATTAAAAAGATAACAACGCCTATTCTTTTATAAGCAAGACCGTAGCTGTGAATGTAATGGTAATTCCTTATTCCGACTGAAAGCGCCAGTATTGCATTCTGGAAGATCCAGGTATAAGCCAAAATCTTGATGAACCTATTCTTGCTGTGAAAATTGATATTCCCCTGAAAATAGTAGAGCAGAATCAAAACCGACAAAACAATGCTCAGGATCAGAAGATAAGTTCCTTCGTGTACAAACTGCCTTAAATCCTGAACTGACTTGGGATTGAAATCAAACCAAACCCAATTTATATCGATCCCATTCACGATAAGCAGCAAGGCGTTTACCATTACCAGCAAAATCACTCCCGACCTGAGAAAACTCCTGAGTTTCATAGAAATAGAAGGCGCGGATTTTGGAAAAAGATTCAAAGAAGGACCTTCCTTTTCTTTCCGAGTTTTTATCCTTAAAAGCTGATCCCTTTTCCCTACCTGAAGACCAAGAATACGTTGTATGTTTTGATTATAAATACCTGCGGCGATTAACCAGAAACCGATGAGTATGAACATCAATCTTCCAAATGAAAAACTTTCAAAGAAAAAACTAAAGGAGGTTGCAAGCTGATCCCAGAAATCAGAAGACAATTGGTCAAAAACCGGATTTGCCATTTTATAAATCCAATAGAAAACCGCTAGAATGAGTAGTGGAATGACACTGAGCCTTAAATACCCGAAAGTGACATTAAATCTTGTATTCCTGGAAAATGACAACCGTAATTCTGATTTCATTGTCGAAGGGATCATGTATAAATCCACGAAGAACTGAAGGAATGCGTAATACAAAGTTTTAAGCATGGCCTGATGGATAAAGCCCACCATCACTACCGTGAAAATAACATGAGCAAGCTTGCTTGTGGAGGAGTTAAACAGAACTACGCCAACTCCGGTAATTAAGGTTCCGAGAATGGTTATTTTGGCATTCCTATGGAACCAGGAATAAGGATTAAGGTACAAAAGCGCTGATATAAGTAGCACTGAAAATATCAGCAAATTAATACCTAATTCTTCCTCCCAGAAGAAGATGTTGTAGATCAATGTCAGTAAAAGTGTAAGCAGGAACTTAATGTTAATTGTTTTCATGTGTTTGAGGTATGAGGTTCGAGGTTCGGGGAAGTTCACTTGGATCTTCTTATTTTTTTCCTTTAAATCGTTAACTATCATATAATTTTAAGTTATTTATTAAAGTACTTTGAATTACAAAGTAAATATTCAAAAAAATTATTTGTTGTCTGTATTTCTGATCAAAGATTCCAAAGCATTTAAGTGATCCTGAAAAGCCTTTTTACCAACTTTTGTAGCCATATAACTGGTATTTGGTTTCTTTCCGACAAAGCTCTTTTTTACTTCTATATAGTCGCTCTTTTCCAGCGCGTTCAAATGACTCGCCAGGTTGCCATCCGTCAGTTGCAGCGTTTCTTTCAGATAACTGAAGTCAACTGATTCGTTCACCATCAGAATGGACATTACCCCCAGTCTGATCCTGTTTTCAAAAGCCTTATTTAAATTTCCTATTAAATTTTTCACCGTTCGTATTTACGATACATGACTGCTCCATAGATAATGTGTAAAACCCCAAATCCTATGGACCAGAAAATCAATCCGTATCCTCCTATAAAAGCATTTATTAATCCCAACCCTATTTCACAATAACCCAGATACCGCACATCGTCTAAAGTATATTTACTTCCATTTAACAATGCCATTCCATAAAAGATCAACATGGCAGAAGCAATCAATGGAGGATAGTGATCAAGCAAAGCCAGGCAAAACAATCCGCCGGTAATTAAAGGAACGGCAAGATTTATCAGCAACCTTTTGCTTGTTTTATCCCAGAACCGCTGATCCTTCTTTTTGGCTTGTCTCGCCGTCAGGTAAATGCCCGTTCCTATTGACAGCAAAAGAACTAAAGCCGCATCAAGAAAGAAGAATCGCAGGGATTCATAGTCTTTTCTCACGTATATCTCACTTGATCCAAAGGGTATTTCATAGTACAAAAACGCGGCAGCGGCGCCAATCAAAGCAAATATTCCGGCAGCTATCCCTGACAAACCGCTGAGGGATATAAACCTTGAGCTCTTTTCCATCAAAGACCTGATCTCTGATAGTTGCTCTAAATGTTGTTGTCTTTCGTTCATCTAAAAGTACTTTGAGATGCAAAGTTAATAGAAGATTTTAATTCTGCAAGAAAAATTTTGAAGTGGGAGTGGGAAGTTAGAAGCTCGAAGTGGGAAGTGAAGTCTTCCAACTTCCCGCTTCCTACTTCCAACTACTCCGGAAACTGACTCTTATCGATACCCGGTATAATCCGGAGGGCATTTTTATAGTATATCTTTTTCAGTACTTCATCACTTAGACCCAGTCCGTACATTTTCCAGAAAGCATGGTATTTTTTATGGTAGGGAAAATATTCATCTTCTGTTTCGAGTACACGGAAATACGTTTCATATTCCGCCGGTATCCAACTGTCTTTTCCAAACAAAATCCTATCCTGGTAATTCTCGAAAAATTGTTTTGCTCTTCGTGGTTGCCTGCCAAGCTCAGCTATGATGGCGCCGAACTCGACATTTACATTAGGAAGAGCATCCAATAGTTTTCCTAAATGATCCAGGTCATTGGCAAACCATCCGAAGTGTGCGTCTATAAAGGTGGTATTTTTATGTTTTCGAAATACATTATGCTGTTGTTGAATAAGGTCTTCCCATGAAGCAGGGTCAGTATCGCTGCGTTTCCTGTTGGGATTTATCAGCAACTCCAGCCAGCGTTCATTGTTTTCATCCGCTTCCTGCCAAAATTGCTTTGGATCAGCAGTATGGATCAAAACCGGGATACCAAGTTCTCCGCATTTTTCCCAAATCGGATCTAACCTCGGATCGTCTACCCGTAAAATATTCCCGTCACTGTCTTTATAAGAAAAGCCCAGGCTTTTATAGACCTTTAATCCTTTTGCGCCCGATTTTACATCTGCTTCCAGCTCCTTCACGGCTTTTTTAGTCCAGTCTTTCTCCCCTACTCCTGAAAAGGAAATATTGGTGAAGACAATCAATCTGTTCGGATCTGTTTTTTTTGCGTTTTCAATAGCGTCAACCAGATAGTCATGATCCCTTACATCAAAAATGCCGTTCTTCCTGGTAAAACCCTTGCCGCTTAAATTAACCATTACCTGTAAATTCAGGCTGTCCATTTGTTTTATCAAATATGCCAGGTCTTGCGTAGGCATCTGAGGCTGATGGCTGTGCACATCAATGAATGGAAATTTGGCCCTTTTTACATGATGCTCGGGCACTACAAGGGTAGATGGAGGATTATAGGTTTCAAAGTCAATTTTGTCTTTTCCTTTTTGAGCAATTGCCTGTTGTGTTACAAGCAGGGTTAGTAAGAGGTATCCGAAAATCTTCGTCATTTTTTATCTTTTGATTAGCATTTAGATTTGACAACTTTTAAAAAGTTGTCAAATCTAGTGGTTAATCATCTTCCATGATATATTTTTCAGTATAAATGATTTTCTGCTGTATCGAATGAAAATGTTCATAATCATTTTTATCACCAAACCAGTTTATCACTTCCTGCTTTTTTAATTTACTTGGTTTTTCTATTAAAATCCTGCCATATGAACTCCACTTCCACTCTTTAAAATCGTCTATCAATCCGTGATGTCTGGGATTGGCATGTATATAGTAAATTAAATTTGTAAAATATTTATCATTGTCGATACACACTCTTTTAAATGGAGTCTGGAATAATGTACCAATTCTATTTTGTTGCTTATTATAGGCCATTGCATAGGACTGAAAAAACTTTCTAAACTGATGACTGACTCTGTCATGAACCGTTTTTAGTGGATTATCAATAGTAGGCAAATCCTTTATTTTTACTAATAAATGGAAATGGTTTCCCAATAAACAATAGGCAAATGTGTCTAGCTGGCTTTGTCTGGTTTACATTTTTTTCATTTTAAATCCGAGAGGTAATATATTTGGCCAAAATACTTAAACCGACTTAACCTTCATCATGCTAACATTAAAAAACCTTCTACTGACAGCAGTATTTTCACTGATTACTTTTTTAATCTATGCTCAAACCGATACAACCTCTAACTGGAAACGGTCTTTCAGTTCAGGCTTAAATTTCAACCAGGCTTCCTTTAGTGACAATTGGAAAGGAGGGGGAGTAAATTCGATTGCGTTGGGATCTTTTCTTAATGCCAGGGCAAATTATGAATCTGAGGAACTTACCTTTTCCAACGAACTGGACCTTTTGTATGGGATACAAAAAAATAAAGATCAAAGCGCAAGAAAGACTACTGACCGGATATTTTTTGACTCCAAATTAGGATATAAATTATCCCCTGTATGGAGCGCCTTTGTCTCGGTAAACTTCCTTTCTCAGTTTGATTTAGGTTACCGATATACTGATTCACTTGGTGAAGAAAGAAGGGCATTGATCTCCAAATTCTTTTCTCCGGCATACCTTACCTCCTCTCTTGGGTTTGAGTACAAGCCTAAAGAGTATTTCTGGATGCGTTTTGGAGTTGGAACCTTCAGACAAACTTTTGTGGGTGACAAAAACATTTACAGAGATGAGCCATTGAATTATGGTGTTCCGATTGGAAAAAGAGTCCGCAATGAATTGGCCCTTCAGTATATCGCTAATTTAGACAAGGACATTGCGCAAAATTTAAATTTAAAAGCACGATTTACAGCATTTGCCAATTATGAAACCCTCGACGCTATAGATACAAGACTTGATGTGATCCTTACTGCCAAGATCAACAAATTTGTAAATGTAAATTTAACAGGTACAGCGTTATATGATCAGGATATGGATTATAAAATCCAATATAGCCAATCTTTAGCCCTTGGTATTCTCTATAATTTTTCTGAATTTCCTGTTAAATAAACTAACCCGCTAAACATCAACCTATGCTACAAGAATTTAAAAAGTTTATCACCCGCGGCAACGTTATTGACCTTGCGGTCGGTATCATGATTGGCGCTGCTTTTAACAGCATTGTTAAATCACTGGTGGACGATATTATAATGCCACCCATTGGATTAATACTGAACAATGTTAATTTTTCGGATCTAATGTTACGAATAGGCGGAACGGATGAAGCTCCCGTTACCATTAATTATGGAAACTTTATTCAAATTGTCATCCAGTTTTTAATCATTGCTTTTGTAATCTTTTTACTGGTAAAAGGAATTAATGCATTCAGAAAGAAAGAAGAAGATAATCCGACACCAGCTCCTGCACCTCCAACAGGAGAAGAAAAGCTGCTAATGGAAATAAGAGATTTATTAAAAAAACAATAAAATAAAGATTTGACAACTTTAGATTTGACAACTTTTAAAAAGTTGTCAAATCTGGCTTAGCCACAAATCGATCGGCTTAACTACTTTAGGATTAAAGGGCAATGCTATCTTTTTCCCTGAACCGGCCGAAGCATAGGCTGCGTAAGTAATTTCCAAAACCGCCCTACCATCTTCCCCCGTAAGTAATGGTTCTTTATCTTCTCTCACACAATTTATAAAGTGCCTCAATTCGTGGGGATATCCCTGATTAAAAACTTCTTCAAAAATCGTAAAGCTCCAGCCCTGTGTAGTGTCTGCTTTTTCCATTGCATATCCATAACCATTCTTGCTGTAAGTAACAGACGCATTGCCCATAAAAAGATCAGCATAAATCACTCCGCCTGTTCCATGAATTTCACACCTGTCGTCCATCCCTCCATGTTTTGCCCAACTATTTTCCGCCACACATACCACATCGTTTTCAAATTCTACAATTACGACAGAATTGTCTTCACCCTTTGTTCTTTCTTTATGATAAAAGGTATTCATTGTGGCATACACACTTTTTGCTTTGGCATTTTTCAACATCCACCTAAACCATCCAAAAGCATGACATCCCATATCCATTAATACTCCACCACCAGCCTGATTGATATCATAGAACCAATCCGAATGAGGACCTGAATGTTTCTCCCCTTGCTTCAACATATAGATATCACCCACGGCTCCTTCCGACACCAAATGCCTGGCTCTTTCATATTTAGGTGCAAAACATAATTCCTCCGCGTACATTAATTTTACCCCCGCCTTTTTACATGAATCAATCATCTCGTCGGCTTCTTCCAGAGTTATAGCCAGCGGCTTCTCAATGATGACATGCTTTTTAGCGCTTGCTGCCAGAAGCGTCGCCCGCGAATGCAGGAAGTTTGGCAAACAAATATCTACCACTTCGCAGCCTGATTCATTTATTGCTTTATCCAGATCATCGTACCATTGAGGAATATTACGTTTTTCAGCAAAAGTCTTTGCCCTTTCCGGATTTCGGGCATAAACCGCCACCACTTCTGCTTCAGGAATAAACCGGTGATAGGATTCAAAATGAATGTCGGCAATAAAACCTGCGCCAAGGATTACGACTTTTGTTCTGTTCATAAAAATTGCTCGTAAAGGTTAATTTCTAATAATATTAAATTTAACCTAATCCTGATATTAATCATTAAATACAATCCTCATTTATCTCTTTCTTATACATTAAAGATCTCCTTACCCTCCCTTAAAATAACAACAGGAGGAGTGGAGAAGGAGTGGACAAAGAGTGGAGAAAAAAGCCGGCCTTACCAAAAACCTCCCGATGATCCAATACCATTTATGGAATCCCTGGAAAAAATGATAAAATAATTAATACTTCGCAGATTGGCTGCGAAGTAGCCTTCTACTTTTGCCTTAAATACTTAAGAAAAAAAGAAGAGTGCGGACTAGTTACCATCTAGCCAATCCTTTGAAACACTTTTACTAAACTGATAACTATAAACTTATAAAATATGGCTCGCGTAGTAAACAACAACTTCACCGCAGGAATCAGCGGAAAGGTCGGAAGAGACATGGTTTTCAAAACCTGGAAGAACGGCAATACTTACCTGTATCAAAAGTCTGAAAAACCCAAAAAGCAAAGTCCTAAGCAAAAAGCAAACAGAACGAGATTTCAAATGGCTACCTTTTTTGCAAAATCCATGATGAAGGTTCCTGCAAAAAAGGCTGAATACTGGGAAAAAGCCAGGAAACTCAATCTTCCCAATGCCTATACCGCGGCCATTACCGAGTATATGAGGAGCCCGGAAATTACTAATGTAGATTTATCCGCTTACCAGGGAAAAGCAACAGATGAAATTAAAATCAAGGCAAGGAAAAAGAACTTTGAGGTGGAGACAGTAGAAGTGGTTATTCTGGATAAAGAAGGCAAAGAACTTGAGTCAGGGAAGGCAGAAAAAATAAACAGGTGGGAGGATTGGATTTACAAGGCAAAGGGTAGCAGTGATAAAGCGGTAAAATTTGTGGTGAAGGCGAGGGATAGGATAGGGAATTTAAGGGAAAGCAGGATTGAATCAGGGAATTCCGCTTATTAAAAGAACTTGAGGGTATTTTTAATCTTCTGAATCAACTAGCCTTGCATTGAATACTCCTTACCACAACTTCTGTTAATAAAGAACTGAGACTAGGTATATACTTAAAATTAACGTTAAGGCTTGAGAATACCTCCTTTTTAAATTGAAGAATGCGTAAGCCCATGAAAAGCGATGACGCTGGATACCTCAGAATAAGAGGAAATAAAACGTTCAGTGCGGGGAGCAACCTCAGCAGACTCATCCTTTTGTTTATCCTCATCTTTATCTATTCTTTTAGGCTGATTAAAAGTATTGCTGCATTGTCCAAGTGCTACCCATATAAGTATGAATACAACAACGGTTCCCAAACATCCTCCGCCCAGTGCCCTGGCGCCTAATCCGGCTATAATTGCTCTGAAAAAATTATTCATAAAATCTGATAATAAAATAGTTATGGAGTTAATATTTATCTCCTTTTCTACGAGCCGACATTATAGAAGTTGCTTTATTTACAACAAGTTATCTTACTTTTTAAGAGTGAACCTAAATTATTTTTCAACCCACCTCTTTCCTCTAAACCCTCCACTCATAAAAATCGATAATACAAAAAATCTAAGCCAATAAACCCTGAGAATCCGAATTTATTAGGCTTCCCACCTCTCGCTCTTATCTTCCAACTCCCCTATTTTCCCAATCGCTTACTTCCTCTCCACGTCAGGCAAAAAAACGGTGAGCAATCCAATGAGCGGAAGAAAAGCACATACCTGATAAACATAAATAATGCTTGTGGAGTCAGCGAGTTTGCCCAATAATGCAGAACCTATGCCACCCATTCCAAATGCAAATCCAAAAAATAATCCTGCAATCATTCCTACTTTTCCGGGAATAAGTTCCTGTGCATATACCAGAATAGCAGAAAATGCAGAGGCAAGTATTAAACCTATAAACACAGATAGAATACAAGTCCAGAATAAATCGACATGAGGCAGAAGCAACGTAAAGGGTGCTGCGCCAAGAATAGAAACCCAAATCACATATTTTCGTCCGATCCTGTCTCCAATAGGTCCGCCAAGAAACGTACCTACAGCGACAGAAAACAAAAATATAAAGAGGTAAAGCTGCGAATCTTTTACCGAAACGTTGAATTTCTCCATCAGGTAGAAAGTATAATAACTGGTCATACTCGCCAGGTAAAAGTATTTTGAAAAAATGAGCAGGAGCAAAATAGCTATGGAAGAAATGATTTTCTTCCTTGTGACAAAAACCTTATTTTCACTATGCGCTTTATGGCTCTT
>DASPJL010000048.1:0-17369 GCA_035628645.1 Cytophagales bacterium
CGAGGCAAAAGTAAACGGACTGAAGTCGGATTGATAATCCTCTGTAATTATACTACCCGCACTGTTGCTGCTTCCGGCAGTAAGTGTTACCAATCGGTTCTCCCATTGAACAGTTGTGTGGTTGTAATGAGTAATCCTCAGGCTATGTAAATCCGGTTCGTTCATAGAAACATTGCTTTCAAATCCCCAGAACAATTCAATTTTTGCGTCTGCAGAACCTGATTTTTCAATGTTCCAATATTCTACCTCGCTTATATGATGCAAGGCCGGCGTTTCAATATTTGTACTGATTGTTAACGGCGAAGCGCTAAAATATTCCGCGGTGAAAGTAGTGGTACTTCCATTAGATGGTAAGATTGCAACTTTCCTTTCAAGATTTTCTTTTCCGATAGGGAAGATAAATTTTGAAGCAGATGACATAATTTTTGCCATCGGACCTTTCACAAAGCTTACAGCAGAATTTCCTGAATAAGTAGCGTTTGCCGCCAATGTTAGAATATTAACAGTACTTGTGGTGACATAGCCTGAAGCGGGAAATGTCAAATGTCCAAATACTGTAAGTGGAGTTCCCAGCGAAATATCATCATCGGAAGTATTAATGGTTAAATTAAGGAGTTGTTCAAAACCTGCAACGAAAGAAAGACTACTTTCAAAAGATGCCGAAGAAGCCAGGATGAGGTTAGAATTTACTGATCCTTTTAATCTTGTTGTTTGAGGCACATAACCATTTATGGTAAGCGTCCTTCCATTTAAATCAAGGGAAGAAGAGGTTAAATATCCATTTACAGTTGTATTTCCTGAAAGAAGTTTTGAGCCAACGCCCGAAGTTGTCAGATTGTCGTACCCAAATGCTGCGATAGTTTGCCCGTCTGCACCATTAAAATTTAAAGTACTTTCTGTGATGGTATAGGAATTTGTTCCGGGAATAAAGGCTCCTCCAACATAGATGGTTCCCGAAGAGGACAGTGTCCTTGATCCTGTGGACGAGGATTGAAGATTATAGTAATTGTCAGGACTTATGGTTTGTGCTCCTGTGCTCGCATAAATAACAGTGCCAGTATTAGGTGTAAACGTACCATTGTTAGTCCAGATGCCATGAACAGAAAGGGAGTTGCTATTTGCTATGGTTAAAGAAGCTCCGTTGCTTATCGTTATGTTTCTGCAAACTGCGGCGCTGCTGATAATTGGCATATTTGGCATTCCTGAATTTATGGCAACATCGGAAGTAGCGGTAGGAATTCCTCCACACCAATTGGCGGCATTGTTCCAGTCTGAACCAAATCCTCCTATCCACATACTTCCGGCTGTATTATTTGCATAAATAGTTACTGTTAGTGGTGAAGTATAGGCTATGTTTCCACAAGCATCAGTGGCTTTTCTTCTATAATAAGTTGTGGCGGTTAGTCCATTGGGAGCATCATAAGTTGCACTGGTTGCTCCTGTGATATCAGTGTAAGTGTTGTTGTCTGATGAAGATTGCCATTGGTAATAGACATAGCAAGTGCTTGACCCGGTAGCAGTACTTGTAAATGCTGCGGGATTACCTCCATAACAGATGGATTGATCATCCGAAATTGAACCTGCAAGAACTGAATTAGAGGGTGTTGTTGAAGTAAACCTTAAAGAACCATAAGATTCTCCAATACCTTCGCTCCATTTAAATTCAATCGTAGAGGTAGCATCAAGATTTCCTGTCCAGACATTACCATGCGTATCTCCCCATCCGTAATGGTTCCAAACCAGGATTCCATTGACATAAAGGAAAGCCTCGTCATCATGAGAAGTAACGTCTATTTGATAGGTTCCTACAGGAAAACCTTTTCTTTTATAGGAAATTGAATGATAGTTGGTTGGAATCTGGCATCCCAGGTAATTAGATACTTTACTCTGACTGTTTGATGGACTTGATGATTCTGCCCACAAATCCTCTGAATCAAAGCTTAATTCAGTAGTTGAACCCTGGGTATAATATCCGCCATAATTTGTAAAATCATTTGATTTATAGGCGTAAGCGTGCCAGATGTTATTTCCAAAAACCGTTGGATCGCCCTGAACAGAACCGTAGATAGAGACGGTTACAGTATTTGAGTAAACTGTATTGTTACAAGCATCAATTACAGCTCTTCGGTAGTAGGTTGTTTGGGTAACAGCAGGGGCATCATAAGTGGTTGCAGTTGCACCTGAGATATTGGTAAAATTAACATTATTGGTAGATGACTGCCATTGGTAACCATTGATATAACATCCGCCTGAAGCCAGTGCAGTACTTGTAAATGCAATAGGGTTATCTCCAGAACAAATACTTTGACTTGTACCGATTGTTCCTCCATTTAATGTAGTGGGTACAACGGTCGTAAAGTTTAGCGACCCGTAGGAATTTCCACCGTCTTCTTCCCACCTGAATTCAATGGTTGAATTGGCATCAAGGTTTCCTATCCATACATTACTGTGTGCATCGCAACATCCGTTATGATTCCAAACTTGAATTCCATTTATTAAAAGAGAAGCGGCATCATCATGTGAGGTTACTCCAATCTGATAAGTTCCCGTTGGAAAGCCCTTTCTTTTATATGAAATCGAATGGTTATCTACCGGAATTTGACATCCCTGGTAACCGGATACTGTATTGGCAGGGGTTGAGGGACTTAATGTTTGTCCCCATAATGATTGAGAGTTAAAGTTTAAAATGGAACTTGAACCTTCTGTATAATATCCACCATAATTTGCAAAGTTTTTCGATTTATAGGCATAGACATTCCAAACATTATTTCCAAAAACTGCTGGATCTCCCGGAGGTGTTGTGGTTACGGTAACCGTTACGGGAGTTGTATAAGTGGTATTGCAAGCATCGGTAGCGCCTCGTCTGTAGTAAGTTGTCTGTGTTACTGCCGGAGCATTGTAAGTAGCGGATGTAGCGCCGGATATGTTGGTAAAGTTTACATTATTCGTTGATGACTGCCATTGATATGTACTAAAGGTACAATAGGTAAGTGCGGCTTCAGTACTTGTAAAAGCCACAGGATCATCTCCCGAACAAATGGATTGATTTCCCGCGATAGCACCTGGTGTCGTTACCACTATGTTTGCTGTTCCGTTGACGCAGTAGTTTGGTGAGGAATTGTCGCAAACCCGATAAATGAAGTTGTCATTTCCTATATAGCCGGAATTGGGCGTATAAGTAAAAGATCCGTTTGGGTTGAGCGTTAGTGTACCGTTGGTTGGTGCTGTAACCACTGTGGCTGTCATTGAAGACACTTGTGAACCCAGCATCGCTGTTCCATAATGTGAAGGAGAAGTATATGACCAGTCATACGGATCGTTCCAGGTTCTTTTTAAATCCCTGTCTCCGCCATTATCATCATCGGCGATGTGTATGTCCAACCCTATCGCGTTATTTGCTGCAGGAGCAACTTGTATGGTACTCCAGGGAATTTTTATTTCTGTAATGTATCCATTTACTGTGCTTGCCCGACCAAAAGTAACACCCGTTTTCCGGTTGCCTTGGTGATATTCAATAAAGTCAGTATCACCATTTCCAAAAACATATTGAAGGTCGTTGAGATCTCTTCCTGCAGATTTTGCATTATTACCATCTATAAAAATCTCAACCGCATCATCTTGCCATGGTTCCGGCGAATCGTTAATATAAATATTGTCATAAACCCTTACAAGAACATATAAGTTTGTCGCATCCCACATTGTTTTGAAGTAACCCGATCCGTTCAGGCTGTTAGAAGGCTCAGAACCATATAACTTATTGTTCATTTGCCTACTTGAAGCGGATGACCACAAAGCCTCTTCAATGCCATCAAGCGTTGGAGCAGTAGGAGTTTGTGTGATTACAAGATTGTTTGATCTGTAACTATCCAGGTCAATATCATTAGAAAGAACACCGCCAGACAAGGCTTGAACAAAAGCGGTATTTTTAATAACATTATAATTGTCGGTAGTTGCCGCGGGGGAGTTATTGACAGGGATAATTTCAATATTTCTGGATTTTACACCAGAATTATCAACAGTAGCATCACTATAACTTGTGCCGTCAGTTACGGCGAAAGTGATTCTTCTTGTTCCCGTATATGGGTTTACGTTATTGGTATTTTGGTAAGTGATGGACCTTAGTGCGGTTTGATAATTCGCAATGGAGGCAGTTCCCGAGAGCCTTAACGTACTGGTATTGGCATCCCAAACGCCCGTAATTCCATTGGCGTTTGAATAGTTTAACCTGTCCTCCGTATTTAATGAATTAGCGCCAACTCTTACAATGGCTCCCTGTATATTCACATTATCATCTGTAATAGTTAGGGTATTTGTGATTTTTAGAGGGGTAACCTGTCCTTCTGTATAGCTTAATGGTTCGTTTTCAATTGTAATGACAGGTCTGGCGGCTTGGGCAAAACCCTGCGAGCTTGTCATAAAGAGGACAAACCCGATCAATAAAACCCTTAGTGAAAAAATTATAAGGAAATATATCTTTTGTAACTTTTGTGTAATTTTTTTCATTTTAGCTGCAATAACAGATTAGCGCTTAGCTATTCCTATTCCAGCTTTTTCTGAATAGGCGATGAAAGAGATAATCAGCCATATACGATATTTGCCTGGTAGAATTTACTAAAATATCATTCTTGAAACGGGAAGAATAATCTTTAAATGGGATAAATTATTAAAAAATCAAGAGTAATAATTTGCGGTAAAGTGATAGGTTTGTCAGCTTTTACTCAGCGGAGTTAATCTTAAAGCCTTTGTTTTTATTTAATACCACTTAAGTATTCAATTGCTCTTTCTAAGACTTCATCTTTGTTTGAGCGAATTCCTTCTATGGTCGGGAGGACTTTGATATCTGGAATAATACCTATTCCCTCAACCTCCCTTCCGTCTGGATACAGTATCCCCTGAGAAGTATACCTGGTTTCCAAATCGCCAGGTAATCGGATTCTTGAAACTCGAGTAAGAGAACCTGATGTTTGACTTCCAATAACAAGAGAACCTTTTATTGATTGGTCATTGAAGGCTTAAAGAAAAAGATAGAGTATTTTAAAAGGAAGGTAGACCGCCCCTTGAGACAATAATTTTATTTCCTTTCGCAACGCTTTTATTAAGGTTCGGGTCCTCTGGATAGAGTTTTTATCTATAAATTAAATCTATTTATGAACATTCCAAAAGCATTAATTAGTGCAATCCTGATTGGAATTGCTATTCAAACCGCCAGTTGTTCTGATGACAATGAGGTAAAAAGTAAGGACGCTGAACAAGCAGGCAGTGAACATTTAAATACTGATCCTTGCCCGGCTTGTGGAATGGGATAATTCTTGCTTCTAATTCCTGACGATGTCTAAAATTTATTCTTCCATTTCCTGCAACCTGGATCAGGACATACTTTTAGCATCGTTACCTTTATTGTCCGAATCAAGGGTGGAAGCTATGGAATGGTCCGTTGATGCCCTCTATAAACACAAGAAAATCCCCGATTGGTTTCTGGCACTTCTACAGGAGTTTAGCAGGGCGAATAGGTTAATAGGCCATGGTATCTTCTACTCGATTTTTTCAGGAAGGTGGACTTCCTCCCAGAGAAAATGGCTGAATAATCTTGAGAAATTATCCTCCGAATTTCATTTTAATCACATAAGTGAACATTTTGGGTTTATGACCGGGGAGGATTTTCATAGTGGTGCACCTTTGGATGTCCCGTATACCGAAGCTACCCTGAGAATCGGAAGGGACAGGCTGGCAAGGATTTTCCAAGCGTGCAAATGTCCCGTAGGTCTGGAAAACCTTGCATTTTCCTATTCCCTTGACCAGGTAAAAGCGCAGGGGGAGTTCCTGGAAAAGCTGGTTGAACCGATGAATGGTTTTATAATTCTGGACTTACACAACCTGTATTGTCAAACACACAATTTCTCACTTGATTTTGATAAACTTTTAAATTTATTTCCCTTGGACAGGGTTAGGGAAATTCATATTTCCGGAGGAAGTTGGGCGGACTCAAGGATTGCACCGGAAATTAAAATCAGGAGAGATACACATGATAACAGGGTGCCAGAAGAGGTATTTACAATGCTTCGTGCGGCAATTGCAAGCTGTCCTCAATTAAAGTTTGTAGTACTTGAGCAGCTGGGTGGGGGATTAAAGAGTGAGCAAAGCAGATTAGATTTCTATAATGACTTTGTTAAGCTTCAAGATATTTTGAAATCAAATGAAAGCATAAACACTCCTTCCAATTCTTTTCTCCCTACGGAAGCAGCATTCTCTGATACGGTGGAACAAGACGAAGGACTCTACCAACAACAGGTTCAACTGTCCCGAATTCTGGAAACTGCCAAAAATTATGACGAGGCGATGACCCTCCTTCAACATTCGTCCCTTGTAAATTCGGAATGGAAAATCGAAAAATGGGCGCCTCACATGATAGAAACAGCGATCAGCATTGCTCAAAAGTGGATGAAGAAGCCTTCCAGCCAATAAATGATTAGCAAGCCTCTCACATGCAGTAGGACGGGACTATTTCTTAAGTTTCTCCTGTATCCAGTCATAAGAACCTTTCACAAGCTCGCTCATAATATCTTTTTTCCCTGCTTTAAAGGAGTGATCAGCGCCTTCGATTTTTAACAAGGTTGCCTGCGGAAGAGATGTACAAACCGATTCTATTAATTCCCAGGTTGCCAACGCATCTTTTGTACCCTGCAAAAAAAGCATAGGTTGTTTTACCAGCTTTAGATGATCTGCACGGTCTGTAGAAGGTTTACCTGCAGGATGTAAGGGGAAACCATAGAATATAATTCCTTGCACTGCAGAATTAACCTGCGAAGACAAATATTGGGAACTCATTCTTCCGCCAAAAGATTTACCGGAAACGAACAGCGGTAATGAGGGAAACAATTCCTGCGCTTTAGCAATAGCAGCGGCAACTGTTTGATGCGCAATGGCCGGCGTATCTGGTCTCCTCTTTTTATTTTCGCTGAAGGGGAAATTAAACCGCAGGGTAGCAATGCCATATGCTGCAAGGGCGTTTGCCAGTGATACCATAAAAGTATGGTCCATACCCGCCCCAGCTCCATGAGCGAGGGTCATAACGCAACGGACTTGTTCAGGAATAATGCATTCAGCAGAAACATTTCCAATGGCAGCCGAAACGGGGAGTACTATTGAATTTATCTTCATAGGGTTGCAAGCTTTTTGATTGAACAGAATTTACAGGTCAAGACTTTCACGTCATACAAGCAACACGTAAAGATGGTATTCCTTGTCCTGCTTCTTTCATCTTTTTGTCTATCATCTTGCGTCTTAAGCCTCAGATTTTCCATTGACCTTGAATTGAAATTACTCATTTTTAATAATTTTCATGCTCCTGAGCGCAAGTTTTAAACTTTAAAAGTCTCAGTAGAATCTTGGTTGACCAAATTTTATCGCATTTTACTCTTAAATTTTACAACGAAATTCAACAAGTTGAAACAACAACCATTTATTCTATGATCATCCATCTCATCGACGGCACGTATGAATTGTTCAGGCACTTTTACGGTCAGCGTAGATTTAACAAGGGTAATGACAAACCCTTCGGAGCCGTGGTGGGTGTATTAAACGGCATATTGCAAATTATCGAAGAAGGCGCAACCAATATAGGTGTGGCAACGGATCAAAGCAAGGTGTGTTGGATTCAAAATTATTCATGGGGATGAACCGCCACTCTGTAACTGCCGTTGATTTTTCCTTCCGTCGAATCATTTACTATTAGACAGGAAAACTCACCTTCAATTAAAAAAAGTTTATTTCGCCTATCTATACTGAACCCAAAGTTATAATCAGCTGCAGAAATTTCTTTGATGGAATTAATTCTAAAATAAGAACTATCAGGTTGATCTATATAAAGAGAATAAAAGTCTTCATTATATTTCCTGCTTTCGCCAAAGGAGACATACACACCCTCTCTGACTGGTTCACTGCCTCCTCCCTTTTCCCATTTTATAAAAGGAATTTCTTTATTATTAGTAAGTAGGTTTGTTAATCGTTGTTTTGAATTCTTTTGAGTTGATTCAAACCCAAAATGGATGTCATAATCTGAACTATAGACATAATTACCATTTTTCTCGCTAAAATAATGATTTAAATGAAATCTTGTTATGTAACCTGTAGCAAATGTAAACAAAGGATGTGTCCCTTTTCCCATTTCTAAATGAAATGGTTTGTCATTAAAAGTTCCGGAAATAAAAATGGGAAGATTGGGGCTGTCAGGTTCATCACATCCAATAAATAAAATAGAAAGAACAACTATTATCTGTAGAGTTTTTTCTGAATAAAATCTCATAGTTCGCTAAATTGCCTTCAAGAAAGTGAGAAAATATTTAAAAACAAAAGTATTTTTTCTTTATCCACTTTATCAGATTATTTTAGAAGGATTACGACGTCCCAAAGTATTAAGCCTGTATTTTCAAAAGATGGCAGGTAAGTTTGTTGTTGTAAACAAAACTACAGATTGTTACAATTTTACTCCATTTTTGTTCCTGACTGTCAGGCTTACCAAAGACACTTTAGGCAGCAAAAAACAATTTAAATCATTTATTCATGATCATTCATCTCATCGACGGCACGTATGAATTGTTCAGGCACTTTTACGGTCAGCGTAGATTTAACAAGGGTAATGACAAACCCTTCGGAGCCGTGGTGGGTGTATTGAACGGCATATTGCAAATGATCGAAGAAGGCGCAACCCATATAGGTGTGGCGACGGATCATGTTATCGAATCATTTCGCAACGAACTTTGGGCAGAATATAAAACAGGTGCGGGGATAGAACCGGCCCTCCTTAAACAATTCCATCCGTTAGAAGAAGCTTTGGTGTCAATGGGCATAGTCGTGTGGCCAATGGTAGAGTTGGAAGCAGATGACGCACTGGCTTCTGCGGCGCACCTTGCTGCGGCTGATCCTCGTGTTCAGAAAGTGTGCATCTGGACGCCGGACAAAGACCTGGCACAATGTGTACGGGAAGATCGGGTGGTACAGGTCGATAACAGGGCGGGTACAATTAGGAATGAAAGTGAGGTGTTTAAAAAGTTTGGTGTCAATCCTATCCTCATCCCGGACTTTCTCGCATTGGTTGGTGACAGCGCGGATGGCTATCCAGGCATTGCAGGTATTGGTAAGGTTGGTGCGGCGCGGATGTTGAACCAACATGGACCTATTGAAACATTTCCCGAGAAGCTTTTGGGCAGTCACCGTGAACAAGCTCTACTGTTCAAGCGGCTGGCCACTCTTCGTACCGATGCGGGACTTTTTAGCGATGTAGACCAACTGCGGTGGCGCGGACCTGTGGAAGACTTCTCGGCGTTCACCACAAAAATGGGTGAGCCACGTTTATTGGCAAGAGCAAACGCCGTAGCGGAAAAATTTACTGAGTCAAAATAGTAACAAAGTGTTTTGTTCGCCGGGTTGAATAGGGTGGGGAAGGAAAATGGGAAAGTGCTCACAAAACGTTATCATAGGAAAAGCCCGACCATTCTAATACTATGCAAGTAGAACACCTCTTAAAAGAAAACAGGCTTGAGAAAATTGTCAAGGATATCTTTGTACTGGAAAATGAAGATCCGTCGAAGCAAATAATTCTGCCTTTCTATGCGGACGGCTTTCCGGGAATCATGTATCAAAAGACAGCGGAAAGCGCAGTTCTGCTATCTTCAAAGAAAAAGCTGTCCGATTTTTTCTTGTATGGACAAACCATTAAACCTATTGAAATAGCTGTTTCAGGAGCATACCGGCTCATTGTGTTTCAATTGTATCCTTATGCTTCAAGACTTTTATTTGGGGTAAACCCCCAAAAACTAAATGATGAATGCTATGATTTGCAAATGGTGGAGGGTGCAAATGCCGGAATGACGATTGAACGATTAAAAAAGGCTGAAAATGTAAATGACGAGATTAACAGTATAATAGAATTCATTAAAAAGCTATATGAAAAGCCGGTCAAAGCCTCTGAGAGCAAAGTTGAGCTGGCCATCGATCTTATAATCCGGGAAAACGGTAAGATAACCGTTAAAGCATTGACGGAGCAGCTTTTTATGACTGAGAGGACCTTGCAAAGACAATTCATTGAATATATAGGTATCCCTCCAAAGAAATTTGCAAGCATCGTTCAGTTCCAGACTTCTATAAGTCAGATTTCAGCAGAGGCCGTTTCCAGGCTTACGGATATTGTTTATGAAAACGGCTATACGGACCAATCCCATTTCATCCGTAGTTTTAAAAAATACGCAGGTAAAAAGCCCACTGATTTTAAAAAGTCGGGGTAGTATTTTGTCGGGTTTGTTCTATTTCTGCGCGCCGCTGCCAGATACTTTTGTATGGAAATTTTAAATACAAAAGCCATGAAGAATAACATTTTAGTATTAGGAGGTACCGGTAAAACAGGCAGACGTGTCGCAGAGCGCCTTGTCAATCTTCATTTACCTGTTCGAATAGGTTCAAGAGGCGCAACTCCTTCTTTTGACTGGGAAAAATCAGACAATTGGAATGAGGTGATGAAAGACATACAAAAAGTCTACATCACTTTTCAACCAGATTTGGCAGTGCCGGGATCGGTAGAAAAGATTAAGTCATTAATAGAAGTTGCAAAAGCAAGTGGTGTTCAAAAGCTGGTTTTACTTTCAGGCAGAGGCGAAAAAGAAGCACAGGCCTGTGAAAATGAAGTCATCAATTCAGGTATGGATTGGACGGTTATCAGAGCAAACTGGTTTATGCAGAATTTCAGTGAAAATTTTATGCTGGACTCCATTTTAGCAGGGCATTTAATCCTTCCAAAAGTAAATGCATTAGAACCTTTTGTAGATGTTGACGATATTGCAGATGTGGTGGTAGCTGCTATAACGGATGATGTCCATTCAGAAGAAATCTATGAATTAACAGGCCCTGAATTGTTGTCTTTTGAACAAGCAGTCGCGTTAATTTCGTCTGCTGTGCACCGTCCAATTGCTTTTACCTCGGTGAGTATGGAGGAGTACACTTCAATACTTAGGTCATATCAACTTCCCGAAGATTATATCTGGCTGATTCAATACCTGTTCACAGAAGTATTGGACGGCAGAAATGAATCATTGACCAAGGATGTAGAAAAAGTATTGGGTAGAAAGCCAACCACTTTTCAGCAGTATGTTACCAAAACCAACAAATCCGAAGTATGGAAAACCCAGCAATAGTATTGTCTTTAGGAAATATTTTTCAGATTGGAGCAGTCCTGCTTACAGGTTTACTAGCGGGGCTTTTTTATGGCTACGATTGTTCGGTAATCAGAGGTTTAGGCAATCTGCCGGACAAGGAATACCTGAGTGCTTTTCAATCGATCAACAGAGCTATACTCAATCCCTACTTTTTTATCAGTTTTATGGGCAGTTTGGTCGTACTGCCCATTGCCAGCTGGATACTGTATAAAGGAGCGTCACCGGTTATATTTTATTTTTTAGTGGCAGCTACAATTATTTATGTTATTGCAGTTTTTGGTGTTACAATTTTTGGTAATGTACCACTTAACAATGCTTTGGACGTCTTTGATATAACAACGGCTGATGCTTCAAGCATTGAAGAAATGCGGTTAAAATTTGAAAGTAGCTGGAATACCCTTCATCACATAAGAACTTATGCTTCCATGCTTGCTTTTTTGTTGACAATTATTTCAATATTTGGTCGTGGCTAAAATATTTTTCTCGGGGAAAGATCCTTCAATTGTCGCATATTGCCTCTGATAATGTCGTATTCATGCAGTGTCAATTTTAAAATGAGTAAGTATATTCGTCATTAAATTACTCTTAATGATGAATGCCATGGAAAAGGAAAAAACTATCCCTCAAAATGTAGATGAATATATTAAGGACTTTCCGGAGGAGACTCAGAACATTCTCCAGGAACTTAGGGCTACCATTAAGAAAATCGCTCCCGAGGCAGAAGAAATGATCGGTTACGCAATTCCATCTTTCAAACTAAGTAATGTTTATCTTGTTCATTTCGCCGCTTTTAAGAATCACATAGGGTTCTATGCCACACCTTCTGGTAATGAGGCATTTAAAAAAGAAATTTCCCATTACAAAACAGGGAAAGGTTCCGTGCAATTTCCACTTGATAAACCTATGCCGCTAAACCTAATCACCCAGATTGTGCAGTTCAGGGTAGAGGAGATTTTAGATAAAGCGAAGACAAAAGGAAAGAAGAAATAACCCTTTTTGCGAAGCAATGACTGGCGTTTAAGTAAAAATCAAAGGATTCTTTAATTGAAGGATAAGGTGGTCTGGAAGGGTTTAAAGGTATTATTTCCGATTTCAAAAACGGGGATTTCAGCATGTCTTGAAGTGAGTACGACCTCTACGTCTTTAGCATGTGAATTAAACAAATCAAAGACAAGTTTGGGATCATTGTTTTCTTTTGAAATATGAGAAAGAAAAATATGACTCATAAAAGATGGCCGGTAATTTAAAAACAGATCCAGCGCCTGCTTATTGGATAGATGGCCTTTATTGCTGCTAATTCTATTTTTGAGGTGAATGGGATAACTCCCCTGGGCAAGCATTTTGTCATCATAGTTTGCTTCAAGAAAGATGGCATGGCAATATTGAAAGTGTTTTATTACGTGCTCACAGGGCGCACCGATATCAGTAAATACTCCGATACATAATTCCTTGTGCCTAACTACAAAACTTTGCGGATCACGGGCATCATGAAATTTAGGGAAAGCCGTAACCTGTAGGTTTCCCACCTGTACAGGCACATAAGGAATAAGCCTGATATTAAGGGGATTTGAAGCATCAAGGCGTGCATTGGCCAAAGTGCCGGGAGTAATGTACACAGCAAGCTTATATTTTTTTGAAAGCACATTTACGCCTTTTATATGGTCAGAATGTTCGTGAGAAATAAAGATTGCTTTTACCTTTTTCATACAAAGGTTAAGCCTTTTCATTCGCTGCTCTATTTCCCGGCAGCTGATTCCGGCATCGATCAGTACAGCTTCTTCTTCATTACCAACATAATAACAATTTCCATTGCTTCCTGAATTAAGCGCGGTAACGAAGAGTTTCATTTATTAGTGAGTTTGATAAGGGATGAGTTTTGAGGTTTTGTGGAATTCACGGTATCTTCTTAAACGGATTGAGAAAGTAAATTTAAAAGAAGTATGGACAAGAATGAAAAATTAATCAAAGAGCGCACCGAGATTTTCACAGAGGGATACAAAGATTTTTCCATTTTCTATGGGTTGTCTAAGCAGCCTGCTTCAAGTTATCTCATTGCGGTCTAGTCGAAAGACGGAGAGCGACTCCGTGGTTAAAACTACTTTTTAATAAGCTTTTTATTTACCAATGCCTTCGTGTCATCTATGGAAAGTATAAATATCCCTTCCTGAAAACTTGAAAGATCTATTAATACAAAACCTTTCTGTAACTCTTCTTTGGTAAGTTTTCTCCTGAGAATTCCATTCCCTATATAATCTGTTACTGAAATTACCACTTCCTGGGAAGAGTTGTCCGTTAATTGGACGTTAAAGAATCCGGTACTGGGATTGGGGAAAATATTAATTGTAGAAGTATATAAATCATCAATTCTTGTAATGGTATTTAGTTGAGCAGAAGATACGTTAGAATAGACGCTCCGTGTTGAATTATTAAAAGCATAAATCCGATAATATTGACTTTTTGTTTCTGTTACACTGTGATCTTCATAAGTGGAAATATTTGATAATACTGTATCAATTATTCCAAATTTGATATTGTTATCGATAAATTTCTCTATTATAAATCCATCCTCATTATCCGAATTATCTTTCCATATTAAAGCTATTGACTGCTCTTTTCCTTCCGTTGTCAGTTCTGTGGGAGCATTAACGGCAAATATAATTGGAGGAGTAATAGTTAAATTTAAGATCACAGTGCTATCGCAAGTAGTTTTTGATGGAAGTACATGAGAATAAGATCCTTCTGATTTAACCCAGTTATTGACAAAATAAAGGCTATCTCCCTCAACAATAGTATCATTAATTATTGTTTTAATTTCCTCTTTTATATCAACAACATAGGTATTTATGGTATCCAGGGCGTCATAAGTTTTAACGGTATACTTTATTTCTTTAGGTTCTTTAATCCATTGATGCAGTATTTTGATGCTATCTCCAAAGCAAAGGGAATAACTATAATCGTTATAAACTTTGGGTATACTGCCCACAAAAGTGTTTATGGTTTCGTTTGTTCTTACTGGCTCATTAAAATCAAAATAGATATCAGCTTTATTTCTTACAATAGTATTTTCCGTAAGGTTGCTCTTAGTTTTTATCCTGTACTTAATAAATCCATGGCTATTGCGCTCATCCCGTGTACTATCCGGAAGTTTGATGTTATCAAAAACAAAAGAGATGGCCCTGTCTTCGATACTATATTTCATTTCATGACTCGTACCCAAGATTTCCAATGTTTCAATACTATGGTTAATGTCTAATGTATCCACCACCTTTACCACAAATGCCGTGTCTGTTCCTGTATTTTGGAACCGGATGGTGTACCTAAGGGGAGAATCAAAAAGCACGTAATTCTTTTCCGTAACGCCTTCTTGTATAAGTTTATCATTAGGATCAAAGGAACCGGTAACGGTTTGATATAATGTGTCATAATTGTTAGTTGCGTTTACCTCTGTGGGGGAGGGGGCAATTTGTACTGACGACGCTAACAAACTATTTAAAGGAGTGGTGGAGGGTAGATTAAAGGTTAATAGAATATAGGAACCGTTAAGATCGGCAATATTCCATTCCAGATGATTTTCCGCATGACTTATTGGAGGATAGTTTGAAGAGATATAAGTTAATGCAGAATCATATTTGAATGAAATTGTTTGGCTGTTTACAACTGTTCCTTCATTAATGTAGTGGATATAATATTGAGTATTGAAGCCAGGTCTGGTTGCTGTTCCCGACAAATAGACCGAGGCGTCTTCCACAGCTTCAATAGTTAGCCCGAAATTATAATTACTGTTATTTGAATAAGGGTAATTTATAGTATAGCCAATACTATCTGTTGTCAAATGATGATATCTTTTGGGTATCCATCTTAAATAATGGTCTTCCCCTGTAGGAGTGAAGGAAAATTTTCCATCATTATCAGTGGAGGAATAAATTTCTCCAGGTTCTAATTTTACCAGTTGTCCATTAATTCCATTTTCACCGCTATCTTGTATTCCATTTTCATTCGTATCCAGAAAAATAGTCCCGGAGATTTCGTCAGGAGCGGTATCAGGATTTAGATTATATTCAAAGAAAATACCTTCCTCGGTAACGCCATATAAAATATCATCTTTAATGACCATGTCCTCAACATAAACATCAGTAAGCGTATTCCAGGACGTAGCGGTATCTTTTGAATAATATATTCCTTCCGAGGATCCAACATATATTACTCCATTATGTGTTGCTAAATGTTTTTCATAATAACCTAGAGGCAACGGGAAGTCTTTTATGATTCCTGTAGTACCATAATCAAAAGAAATAAAAATCTTTTCATAAGAATATCCTATAAATGCAATGATTTGACCTTCCTTAACTGTAGACTCTTGAATCAATTTATTGACAAGTAGAGAAACAGCAGACCATGAATTTGATTGTGAATTGTAAATATATCCTCCCCCATTAGTGTTATTTCCATCATACCCTGCAAAAATTATTGAGTCGTCACATGAAATGTACAAGTTAAAGGGCGAGTTTGAAGGCCGGCCCAAATTGTTTAATGTTCTATCTTCTTTTAATTGATATATACTTGAGTAATACAGCTCATCTTGAAATACCAATGATTTTTTAAAAATATTTAGTTTACGGGGATTTCCAGTTGAAAAGACTTCTCTTAAACTATCTCCGCTTTTTGTTACAAAGCCTCCATTAGTTGCTAAATAAATAGAATCATTAAAGTACTTAAGGTCATAAATCCTAAGCGTATCTGAAAAATCCTGGGTTTTGATTAAAGTATCCCAATTCACTTTATCAGTTGAATAAAAAACGAGGTTGTAATTGCTGACATATATAGCAGAATCCGTTATTTCCAGGTTATTTAAAGTAGTATTGAAATCATGAATGGACTTATAAGTGCTTTGAGAAAACAAAGTGTTTGAAGCCAGCACAAGGAGAATGAATAAAATTTTCTTCATAAGATAAAAAAGATAAACTAAGCCTTATTTGGCCACATTTAACTTGCAAAAAATTTTATTTCTATATGCATGTATGAAAATAGTCTAGAGCTCAAAATTTTTTCTTCCAATGTAACTGTGTTGTTTACTTCTTTTTCACAATCTGTTCCTGGCTAACAGGAACTATTCATCCCTTGAATGACTTTTTGTCCTTGTCAATTAATTATTGATGTTTTCCTGCAACCATAATAAATAGGGTGGGGTCTTGATGTAAAATCACTTTTTATTCTCGATATGAAAAATCAACTATTTTGGCTACTTGCCTTATTCTTCCTTGCTTCTTGTGAGTCTGCTGTAGAAGACATGCCTTCTTCCCCTGATTCGTACAGAACCTTGACTGCTCCTGGCAGTAATGGCGGCGGACAGGGAGAAATAGAAGCCGGCCAGATTACAGCCGGAGAATGGAATGACCTGTCCAACTGGAGTTTTTGGAAGGCGCTGTTTCAAAAAGAAGATTTCTCAAAAGTCCTGACCTATTGGGATTTCGAAATTAACAAGAGAATCTCCGTCAATCTTAAAAATTCTTCTAATGAAGCGCTGGTCGATATTCAGGTCCTTTTATTAAATAAAGAAAACCAAATCCTGTGGGAGGCAAAAACGGACAATTTTGGAAAGGCTGAATTATGGACTTCTAATAACGCCGGCGATTCAACTGCTGATTTGATTCTTAAAATAAATAACCAGACCTATGAAAATATAAAAACATTTGAAGATGGCGTTAATCAAATCGTTATTGATGACAACACAGCGACCAATGAGAAAATAGATATAGCCTTTGTCGTGGATGCTACAGGTTCTATGGGGGATGAATTGGAATATCTGAAAGTAGAACTCGTCGATGTTATAGAAGTTGTAAAAAATGAAAATCCTGCTGCTACCATTAATATGAGTTCTGTTTTTTACCGGGATGAAGGAGATGAATATGTAACCAGAACATCACCTTTTTCAACAAATATTAACAATACCGTCAATTTCATTAAAGAACAAAGCGCTGAAGGAGGAGGAGATTTCCCTGAAGCGGTACATACGGCTTTAAATGAAGCAATTAATAATCTCCAATGGTCAGGCTCTGCCCATTCCAGAGTTTTATTTTTGATGTTGGATGCCCCACCGCACTATGACCCACAGGTAGTTGATAAAATTTATCAGACAGTCAAGCAGGCAAGTAAAAAAGGTATAAA
>DASPJL010000049.1:0-97830 GCA_035628645.1 Cytophagales bacterium
TTATTCAAAACTCATTGAACTTAGAAAAACGGATGCTTTCAAAGAAGGCGAATTTGAATGGACACCAAATTCACTTCAAAAAAGGATAAGCATCACACATACTTCAATGGACATTTTGCTCTTTGGAAATTTTGCTACCGCTGCTGCAAATTATGCGCCTAATTTTCCTTCAACCGGATGGTGGTATGATTATTTATCCGGCGACTCTATTGAAGTTCAAGAACCTGACCTTGACCTTACTTTAAAGCCCGGCGAATTTCATATTTATACAACAAAGAGAATTACTTTAACGGATGAAGATCTTGTTCCCTTTATTTCTGAGATCATTTTGAGCAATGATAGAAATCCTTCCGAAATAGCTTATAAAATTTATCCGAATCCAAGCAATGGAACTATTTCAATAAAGACCTTTCTTCCGGGTTCTGCTGTAAATATTTATGATCTTTCGGGAAGATTAGTCCCAAATTCGATAAGTTCGGAAAACGGACTTTTAAGGGTAAATTTTGATCAGGCGCCAAAAGGACTTTATATCCTTGAAATTGATAATGGAATGAATTCAAAGAAGATAAAAATCATCAGGGAATAATAAAACAGCCCGTTAACCACCCAGGAGGGAAGGGCGGATTGGTTAAGTAAAATAAACTTTAAAAGTATAGCAAAGCCCTTTCCAAGTGTCTTTCCCCTTCTTTCTTCAAGGAGGGGGTGTCCGCAGGACGGGGTGGTAAAAAAAACGTTTAAAAATCTTTCTTTATAAAATATCTATATTAAGTACTCATTGTTTAAATATTAAAAATGAACAAATTATTAACTATACTATTTATCCTTTCCTTATCTATAAACCCATTATTTGGCCAAAAGAACGAACAATTGAGAATCGAGCCGCCTTTCTGGTGGACTGATATGAAGAATGACACGCTGCAATTAATGATTTATGGTACAGACATTTCTAAAGCAACACCATCTTTAAAATATCCCGGAGTTACATTACTTGGTACTTCCACTTTAGAAAGTTCCAATTATCTTTTTGTAGACCTTCTTGTTTCAGATGAAGCAAGTCCCGGAAAAATTAAGCTTTCATTTAAATCAGGAAAAAAGACCATTTCCTATAATTATGAATTGAAAGAAAGATCCGGAGAAAAGAACAGAATCCAGGGATTTAGCAGCTCAGACCTTATTTACCTGATCATGCCAGATCGTTTTGCCAATGGAGATCCAAAAAATGACAATCTTGATGATATGATTCAGAAAGTGGATAGGACAGGAGGTTATACCCGTCATGGCGGAGATTTGAAAGGAATAAGTGATCATCTGGATTATATGAAGGATCTTGGAGTTACTGCAATGTGGATTAATCCTGTTTTGGAGAACAACATGCCTGAAGCTTCTTATCATGGCTATGCCATAACTAATCTTTACAAGGTAGATCCAAGGTTCGGCTCAAATGAGGACTATGTCCAGCTTATTGCAAAAAGTCATGACAATGGAATAAAGATCATTATGGATATGGTGCACAACCACATTGGGCTGAACCATTGGTGGATGAAGGATTTACCTTCAAAAGACTGGGTGCACCAGTTTGAACAATTTACGAAATCAAATTATCACCTGGCCACTGTATCCGATCCGCATGCTTCGGAAAAGGATAAAATGCTGATGGAAAAAGGCTGGTTTGATACCTCAATGCCTGACCTTAATCAATCCAATTCTTATGTTGGAAATTATTTGATTCAAAATACCCTTTGGTGGATCGAGTATGCAGGAATTGACGGCATCAGAATGGATACTTATCCGTATCCCAATGCGGATTTTATGGCAAAATGGAGCAAAATTGTAATGGAAACCTATCCTTCGTTCAATATTGTCGGTGAAGTTTGGATTCATTCTGCCGCCATGGAGAGTTTCTGGCTGGATAAGACCAGTCAGCGCTATGATTATACTTCCGGACTTCCTTCCGTTACTGATTTTCCGATAAATGAAGCCATGTTGAGTGGAGTAAACGAACCTGCGGAATGGAACAAAGGGTTGGGAAAATTATATCATACGCTGGCAGAAGATTTTCTTTATAAAGATCCAAATAGAAATGTAATCTTCCTGGATAACCACGACATGACAAGGACATACACTTCTTATGGCGAGGACTTAAATAAGTTCAAACAGGGAATTACTTTATTGATGACTTTAAGAGGAATTCCTCAACTCTATTATGGTACGGAGATTTTAATGACCGGCGACGGAGCCCAACATTCGGAGGTAAGAAAAGATTTTCCCGGCGGATGGGCCGAGGATAACAGAAACGCTTTTACAAAGGAAGGCCGGACGACACAGGAAAATGAAGCTTTTGAATATGTAAAGGCTTTGGCAAACTGGCGTAAAAATAATTCCGCTTTAATGGCAGGAAAACTCACTCATTTTATACCGGAAGAAGATACGTATGTTTATTTCAGGCATACAGACAATAAATCAGTTATGGTGGTCCTGAATACAGGAAAAGAAACCCGCAAACTGAATATAGAAAGATTTGCAGAAAGGCTGAATGGATTCTCAAAAGGGAGAGATGTAGTAACTGGAAAAATTTATGAGAATTTAAAAGATATTGAAGTAGAGGTTAACGCTTCCTTAGTGCTGGAGCTTTCCAAATAGAAGAAATCAGAAATTTGAATTAACAACCAATCAATAAATTTCGCCGGCAGAAATTTTCAATACCAAACAATTTATTAACTAGACTAAACAAAAGCCCATTTCTTCTGATTTGGGCTTTTATTTTGCTTTACCGATTCATTGGTCCCCTTCTTTATTCATTATTGCTTTCTATTAAGCCGAGTGCAGATGGAGTGGAAAAAGAGTGGAGAAGAATGACGATATGCAAAGGAGACGGAAGGTAGAAGCCGGAAGCTGAAAGAGAGAAAAGCCGGATAAAAATAATTTTAAGAAAAAATTCACTACGCAGATTGGCTGCGATGTAGCCGATTATTTTTGAAAAATATTTTAACACCGAAGCTCCAATTCGGTGCCGACAAACAATTATGTTCAACTTTTACTTTAAATGAAAAGAAATGGCACAAGTCAGAAACAATACTTTAATAGATGGAATAAGCGGGAAAGTAGGGAAAGACCTGGTTTTTAAAACCTGGAACGGGAAAACCTTTGTGTATTTAAAAGCAAAGAAACCTAAAACCCAAAGCCCTAAACAAAAGGAAAACAGAGGTAAGTTTAAAAAGGCCACCTGGTTTGCAAAGATGATGATGGAAGATCCGGTAAAGAAGGCCGAGTATTGGGAAAAAGCAAAGAAGTTAAAATTGCCAAATGCTTATACTGCAGCCATTACCGAATATATGAGAAGTCCTGAGATTGTAGATGTGGATATTTCAGGATTTAAAGGAAAGGCAGGTGATGAAATAAAGGTAACAGCCAGGAAAAAGGATTTTGAAGTAGAAATGGTGGAAGTGATTATTGTAGATGGGGAAGGAAAAGTTATCGAAGAGGAGAAATTGATCAGAAGTTCATTAGACGGAAAGTGGATATTCATCGCAAAGGAGAGTTTTAAAGAAGGTCATTCTATTCATGTTATTTGTAGAGATAGGTGCGGGAATTTGGTGACAAATAAACATAATCTTTAAGGGTTGTGAAATGAGACTTTTGATAAAGAAAAGCGTCGTTAAGAAAATATTTAGACTACATCATAATTTAGCTGAATTTATATTCAGGTAAAATAACTTCCCAGCCTGCCCGAACGTAATCAAGAAGGAACAAAATTAACAAATTATGCGCCTTTCAAATTTTTTATCTTTGGTTATAATGGCTCCTTTTTTAATAATGGCCACGACAAGGCCAAGTCTTTCTCAGGATATTGATCGACCAGACCCTGCCGTAGAAGGGAGTGATACTTCATTAATTTATGAGGAAGAGACGTATGAAACCATGCCGGAAATTGATTCGGAATTTGTAGATACATTATCGGAGGGAATGGGGGAATTTAGTGACACAATGACCGCGGGAGGGATTACTCCTAATGCTACTTTTAGCTCATTAATGAGCCAAAATATGAGGGAAATGATGGATGCTGAATTGAGTGGTCAGATAGATCAAGACTATGCCAAACTGATGGCCGAACATCACAAAGGCGCTATTCAAATGGCTGAGCTTTATCTTGTATCGGGCACAGATGATCAATTGATACAAATGGCTGAAAATATGATAAACCGGAAAGCGGAGGAATATGAGAAATTATTATCTTTTTCAGATGAATATCCTTCTTCCGTTGAAGATCAGGACAAAACAAAACTACTGCTGGACCCGATGCAGCGAATGAATGACAGGCAGCAAGGCAGGGAAATGACGGAAGATATGGAGAAGGACTTTGTTTCTATGATGTTGGACCACAGCAAAAGTGGGATCGAAATGTCGGAAATTGAAATGTACAAAGGCACCAATGCTGAAGTAAAGGAGTTGGCCCGTGAGATAAAAGAAGGCCAGAACAAAGACCTGGAGCAGTTGGAAAAGTGGCAGGAGTAATTGAATAGATGAGACGAATTCATAAGTCTCTCGTTTTTACAAAGAAAAGAGCATGTAAAAGCATTTTATCGAGAGCTTTAGAACATGTGATTCCTAAAGAAAACTCCATCTTAAAAGTTTATAAAAACTCACAGCCTTATATGTGATGTTGCCCTTTTATTAATTTTTTTAATAATTCCATTAAAAAAATGCCAAATACTTTTGAAACAATAAATGAAGTTAGTTACTTAAGTGCTTGTTTTATTAAATAAAATAGGAAAGTACAAATGTTAACTAAACTTAAGAAAAGCAGAGGAAGCTTTTTATCAAAGCTTCTTTTTATCATGTTGGCTATAGGCGTCTTTTATGCCTGTAAAACTGTTTCAAAAACCAGCCCAACCGCACAGGTTACTTCTGAATCCGACAGCAAAAGGATTCTTGTTTTTACGAAAACGAAAGGTTATTATCACGAATCAATTCCTACAGGTATTGCGGCTTTACAAAAGTTAGGGGCAGAAAATGGATTTGTGGTTGATACGACTAAAAATGCTGCATACTTTAATGAAGATTCGTTAAAAAAGTATAATACGATTGTTTTTCTTAGTACTTCCGGGAATGTGTTAAATGCTGACCAGCAAGTGGCATTTGCAAGATACATTCAAGCGGGTGGGGGATTTGTCGGAATTCACGCCGCCACCACGACAGAATACGAATGGCCATGGTTTAATCAACTGGTTGGCGCGTATTTTTTAAATCACCCTAAAATCCAAAAAGCCACGGTTCATGTAACGGACACTACCCATATTTCTACAAAATCTTTACCTCAAAAATGGGAGAGAACAGATGAGTGGTACAATTATAAAAGCATTCAGCCCGGGCTTAAAGTCCTGGCACAGCTTGATGAAGATTCTTATGAAGGAGGAGAGCACGGCGTAAATCACCCAATTGCCTGGTATCATGAATTTGATGGAGGCCGGGCTTTTTATACCGGTGGAGGACATACGAAAGAATCTTATTCAGAACCTCTGTTTATGCTCCATATTTTAGGCGGAATTAAATACGCCATGGCAAACAGCAGTGATTTGGATTTTGGCAAATCTTATGCAGTGAAAACACCGGAGGAAAACAGGTTTACGAAAGTATTACTTTCCAATGATTTGAATGAACCTATGGAACTGGCTGTAGCGCCCGATGGAAGGGTTTTCTTTGTGGAAAGAAGCGGTAATTTTTATATGTTCGATCCTGTTTCCAATCAAACCAAGCTTGTTCATAAATTCAATGTGTTACCGGAACCTAAGGAAATTCATGGGAACGGGCTGCTTGGAGTAACTGTTGATCCTGATTTTGCTACCAATAATTATATTTATTTCTTCTACACGCCTGACAAAAAACCACTTGCCCAAAACATATCCAGGTTTGTGATAAGCAAAGATGGAATGTTGGATCTGAGTTCTGAAAAAGTAATTATTAAAGTACCTATTGAGCTTGAGTCTAGCGCTCATACCGGTGGTTCATTGACATGGGATAAAGACAAAAACTTATACATTTCTACAGGAGACAACACTGTTCCTTTTGAATCTGACGGTTTTGCCCCCATTGATGAACGAAAAGGCAGAATAACTTTTGATGCCCAAAGATCAGCCGGTAACCCCAATGACCTTCGTGGCAAAATTTTAAAAATTCATCCAGAAGCCGATGGAAGTTATACCATTCCTGAAGGCAATTTATTTCCAAAAGGAACACCAGGCACTCGCCCTGAAATTTATACCATGGGTTGCCGGAATCCTTACAGAATTTCGGTAGATCAGGAAACCTCGATTTTATATTGGGGCGAAATAGGGCCTGATTCGGGAGAAGATGGTCCTCAGGGTCCAAGAGGATACGATGAAATTAACCAGGCAAGGAAACCTGGTTTTTATGGCTGGCCTTATTTTGTCGGGGACAACAAAGCCTACAAGGACTATAATTTTGAGACCAAAGAAGTAGGCGCCTCATTTAATCCTGATGCTCCGGTAAATGAATCTCCTTTAAACACAGGAATAAAAAATCTTCCTCCCACCCAGAAAGCAATGATCTGGTATCCTTATGACAAGTCCGTGGAATTTCCGCAGGTGGGCTTAGGTGGAAGAAGCTCAATGGCAGGACCCGTATACCATTTTGACGAGAGCCTGGATTCAGATATTAAATTCCCCGAATATTACGATAAAGCTCTATTTATTTATGATTGGATGCGAAACTGGGTTTTCGCTGTCCGCCTGGATTCCGACTATAATTATAAAAGTATGGAGCCTTTTATGTCATTAACCGGTGATTTTAAAAGGCCAATTGATCTGGAGGTTGGTCCCGATGGCGCTTTCTATATGTTGGAATATGGTTCCGTTTATGGTATTGACAACGTGGATGCAAGGTTGGTAAGAATAGAGTTTAATCCAGGAAACAGAGCGCCTGTAGCCAATGTGACGGCAAAAGACAGTATCGGAGCAGCTCCGCTGAAAGTAGCCCTTAGCAGCAAAGAAAGTTATGATTTTGATGAGGATGATCAATTGAAATATGAATGGCGCTTTGAAGGAAATCAAGTAGGCTCAACAGAAGCCAATCCTGAATATACCTTTCAAAAAAATGGAATCTATAAGGCTAGTCTAAAGATCACAGATCCCTCCGGATTAACGGATACTGATACTATGGAGATTATTGTCGGGAACACACTTCCAGAGGTGGTCATAAATACTCCGGGAAACAGTACTTTCTTTTTTGATGGAGAACCATTGAAATATTCAGTAGAAGTAAAAGATAAGGAGGATAAGGTAATTGATTCGAAGAAGGTTGAAATAACGCTGAATTACATTCCGAAAGTAAGCGGATCAAATGCAGAGATAGGCCATCAGAAAATAAGCGCAAATTTCAATCTAGGGAAAAACCTGATGGAAAATAGTGATTGTAAGGCTTGTCATCAGATAGATAAAAAATCAGTTGGGCCGGCTTTTATGGCTGTTGCCCAGAAATACAAGGGGAATAATAATGCGGTTCCTATGTTGGCTAATAAAGTAATTACCGGTGGTGGAGGCGTTTGGGGAGAACACGCGATGAATGCCCATCCGCAGCTTTCAAAGGAAGAAGCCACGGAAATAGTAAAATATGTCTTAGCCCTGGGTCAGGAGCAGGCAGAAGTAAAGCTTCCTCAAACTGGTAGCCTGCCACTTAAGGATCATTTGAATAAAAAGGAAGAAGGAAGGTATATATTGACCGCTTCCTATACGGATAATGGGGGAGAGGCAATTCCGCTGAGCAATTCAACCGCTTTGATTTTGCGGCCTTCTAAAATAGAAGCTGAGAATGCAGATGTTGTCACTGACTTGAAAAAGAACTGGAATGTATTGGGCAGTATCAATCATAAATCCTTTTTTGTATTGAAGGACGTGGATTTGACAGGCATTAAAAACCTTAAATACAGGTATGCCTCCAAGGATAAAGATGCTACCATTGAGGTGCGGCTTAAATCGCGAAAAGGACCGGTCATCAGTACCCTAAATTATAAAGCCACCGGAGACTGGAAGGATTTTAAGGAAGTAACTGCCCCGCTTCAGCCCACAGAAGGAATCCATGACTTGTATTTTGTATTCAAAGATGAGCAAGAACCTAATGAAGATATCGGATCATTGGATTGGGTGGAATTTTTGAAGTGATAAGGTTCGTGTAAGACGCATAGCTTTTTCATCCGGGTAAAGGCCCTGCTTGTAGTTTATTCAAAGGCTATAAGCAGGGCTTTTGTTTTTGATGTGCAGAAAATATTTGAGGATTTGTCAGACGCTGTAGCCCTTTTAGTCCGCGGAATATCTCAGACCAAAGAACAGTTCTTAAAAAGAAAGAATAAATTCTGCAAGGTTCTCAGAGGTATCCAAATCCATTTTTTTCCTGATCCTGTACCTCATGTCTTCCACACCTCTTACGGAGACTCCGATTAATGGCGCTATTTCTTTACTGTTCAGGTTCATTCGAAGGTAAGCGCAAAGTTTTAAATCCCGGCTGGTGAGTTCAGGGTACTTCTCTTTTAGTCTTTGAAGAAAGTTCTCATGAAGCTGGTTGAAAAGTTGTTCAAACTGGGTCCAGTTTTGGTCCGGCTTCACTTCCTCGTCAATCAATCTTATGATTCTTCTTAAGTTCTTCTTCTGCTGGGGTTCTTCATTTTCTTTTAATATACCCGAAATATGATCTTTTATATTGAGGAGTGTTTCATTTTGTTTAACCACATTCATAACAGAAGAGGCAAGTTTGGAATTCTGATAATTCACTTCAGATTCCAGTTGATTTTTTCTCAACTCAATTACTGTCTTTTCGTGTTTTAACTTTTCCTCTCTCATTTCTGCTTCCTTTATTTTCAGCTCTCTCAGCCTTTCCAGTTTCATTGTCTTTCTTATGTGATAGGTTCTGGCTTTATAAAAGGCAATTGTTGCCGTAATTAAAACCAAAATTGAACTGAGGCGAAACCAAAGTGTATTCCACCAAGGGGGAACAATTGTTAAGGTTAACGTAGTAGGAACATCATTCCATAATCCGTCATTATTGGCCCCTTTAACCTTCAATAGATAGGTTCCTGCATCAAGGTTTGTGTAGGTTACTTCTCTTTTGTTGCCGCTGTTGTTCCATCCTTTGTCAAAACCTTCAAGTTGATACGCATATTGGTTTTGAGAAGGAGAAATGTAATTAAGTGCAGCAAACTCAAAAGAAAAAACAGCTTCCCTGTAAGTTATTTCAATGGCTTTTGTTTCAGCGATTTGTTTGGTTAAAATGGAATCTTTCTCGCCAATCTTTACCGATTTATTAAATATTTTAAAATCGGAAAGTATAACCGGCGGCACATATGTATTTACTTTTATTTCTGCAGGATCAAAAAGGTTAAATCCGTTTGAACCTCCAAAATACAATTCCCCTGTAGCTGACCTGCACACAGAATTAATATTGAACTCATTACTTTGAAGGCCGTCTTCTTTATGGTAGTTCTTAAATGTCTCTTTAACTGGATCAAATTTCGACAATCCTTTTCCGGTACTTATCCAGAGAAATCCATTTTTATCTTCTGTGATTCCAAGAATAATATTGCTGGGCAACCCATCCTTTTCTGTAAAAGCTTTGAATGAACTCCTTTCTTTGTTCATTAGATTGAGTCCTCCGCCGGCTGTACCCACCCATAAGTTTTTCCTGGAGTCTTCAAAAAGAACGAAAACATGGTTGCTGCTTATAGAGCCATGGGTTTTGGGGTCATGTTGAAAATAAGTAAAGGTTTCCGTGGACGGGTTAAACAGATTTAATCCATTATTTTCTGTGGCCAACCAGATTTGTTTATCACTATCTTCAAGAATTGAAAAAATATTATAATCGCCCAGGGTTCCATCCCCCGATAAAGGTTTAAACCGTTTGAATTTTGAGGTTGCTTTATTTAAAACAGAAACACCATTCCCTAATGTACTTACCCAAAGATTTCCCTTACTGTCTTCACAAATTGACCAGATGATATTACCTCCAATACTGACAGAATCTTCCGGATCGTGAAGAAACCTGGAAAATGTGCCCTTCTTTTTGTTTAAAAGATTAAGGCCTCCCAGGTAAGTTCCTATCCAAAGGTTTCCGCTTCTGTCTTCATATAAACTTTTAATGACATTCGAGGACAAGCTTTGCAAGCTTTCAGGATCATTTTTAAAATGAGTAAAAGTGCCTTTTTCTTTATTAAAAAGGTTTAGTCCTCCTCCGTCTGTTCCAACCCATATTTTACCTTTTTTATCTTCTAAAATAGAAAGGACAGAATTATTGCTGAGGCTGCTTTTGTTATTGAGAATATTGTTAAAGTGCCTGAAATTATCATTTTGCTTATTGTAAATATTGATTCCTGCTGAGAAAGTTCCTACCCAGATTGTTCCCGCCCTATCCAAAAATAAACTATAGATCGCATCACTTTTAAGGCCGTTTTTTGATTCGGGATTAAAGGTAACTTGTGTGATTTTTCCTGTTTTGGGGTCTAAAATATTAACTCCTCCTCCGTCTGTGCCAATCCAGATATTGCTTTCATTATCTTCCAGAATACTCTTAATCAGGTTGTGATTTAAACCGGTTTTGGTGGTATAAGACTGAACGTTATTTCCCCGGATTTTAATTAAACCTTCATCCAGTGTGCCAATCCATAGATTTTGTTTTTTGTCCCTGTAAAGAAATCTGGCCGTTTGCAATCGGAGCGAATCAGCCAACGAAAACTGGTCAAATTGTTTAGTGGCAAGGTTATACCGATTCAGTTTTTCATTATTTGTCAGTATTAGCGGAACTCCGCCATCATCGACAATGGAATAAATTTGATTGCTGTTTATAGTGCCGGGTTTATTTGGGGTATTGTAAAAACTTTTAATCCGGTGTGTTGTCGGATTATACATGTTGAGCGCAAAATTGGTACCGATCCAAATGTTTCCTTCTTTATCCTCAAAAAGACATTCAATGGTATTGCTGCTAATCTTAATTTTTGACTGTGTTGAAAAATGGATAAAATTATCTTTGTCCCGATTGTATAAATTTAGTCCGCCCTGGTGGGTGCCAATCCAGAGGTTGCCTTTCCGGTCTTCGAGCATGCAGGTAATCCTGTTGTCCCCGATTGAGTTGGAATCCAGGGGATTGTTGAAATACGTTTTGATTTCATAGCCATTATACCGGTTTAGTCCATTGAAAGTCCCGATCCACATGAGCCCTTTTTTATCTTGTAAAATGGCGGACACTCCATTATTGGACAATCCCTGCTCTGAATTGATATGGTCAAAAACGAAATTGGACTGGGCATTAAGGAAGTGTGTAAGAGTAATAAGGAGTACAACTAAAATATTCTTCATTCCAGAAAATACCGAAGATAAGATTTTTAAGTTAGTGAAATAATTAATTATATGAAATAGCCGTGGAAGAATGGTAGTAGAGAACTGGTAACTATTCAAAACCGACCAATAAAAAAGCCGGCAGAAATTTTCCGCCGGCTTTACGTTTTCAATTATTATTAATCCTTATTACTTTTTAATTAACTTTTCTGTGATGACTCCTGCTTTTGTTTCCACTTTTATGACATATACACCTTGCGAAAGTGTAGAAAAGTCAACAGTCGCCTGAGTTTTACCTTCAAGCTTTTGTGTTAAGACTTTTACTCCGTTGGAGTAGACAGTTACTTTGGCAATTCCAGACTCCATACCCGAAATATTGACAACGCTGCTGACAGGATTAGGGAAGACTTTAATGGACCCTTTTTCTTCTGCCAATCCGAGTCTTGCCCCTGAAGGAGAACCATACACCTCAAATTCCCACAAAGAATAACCGTAGCCGGTATTCCTGGTTTTTCCCAGCATCCTCACGTATCTGCCTGTTCCGGAAAGGTTAATGTCGTCAATTCCTCCATCGCCGGTTGTCGTACTATAAATTGTACTCCAGGTGGAGCCATTACCAGAAACCTGGATATCATAGCTTTTTCCTGAAGCGGTTTCCCAGTTAAGTACTACCTTATTCAAAGCATAGCTTGACTGAAGATCCACATAAATCCATTCATTGTCAGTGAAATTGCTGCTCCATCTTGTATTTGTATTTCCATCATTTGCTTCTGAAGCAGGAAATTCATTACTGGAAGCTACAATTGGTTTATTCAAAGCCAGGTTATTGGTAGGAGCGGCTGTTACGGAAACTGTTGCAGAACCTTGCACGCTGCCAGAAGTAGCTTTTATTAAAAAGCCTGAACCTATGGAATTGGCAGTGAATAAGCCGCTTGAACTGATCGTTCCGCCGCCTGTTGTTGACCAGGTAAAGGTTGCCTGGAAATTTGCGCCGAACTGATCTTTTCCCTGTGCCGTAAACTGTTGTGATCCTCCGGTGGTTACTGACGCAGTAGAAGGAGTAACCACTATTGAGGTAAGTACAGGACCGGAGCTGTTTCCATAAACTTCAAACTCGAATAAAGAATAGCCATAGCCAGTATTTCTAAGCTTTCCATTCATTCTGATATACCTTCCTGCTTCTGAAAGATTGATCTCATCTGTCCCACCATCTCCTGTGGTGGTTGAATAAATCGTCGACCAATTGGTAGCATTATCTGATACCTGGATGTCGTAGCTTTTTCCTGACGCTGCTTCCCACTTTAATACCACTTTCGTAATTGTATAACTTGCCTGAAGGTCCACGTAGATCCACTGAGGATCTGACCATTCACTACCCCATCTTGTCGCGACGGCGCCGTCATTGACATTAGTTACAGGAAGTCCCGATTGTGTACTTGATGCAAATACCGGTTTATTTAGCGCGAGGTTTCCGGAAGGCGTTCCGTTTACGGTAATGGTAGCTTCTTTTGAAATACTTCCGGAAGTTGCTTTTAAAACAAACGAACCTGCAGTGGTAGCGCTGAATGAACACGTATTTCCCGTTGGACAATTTGCACCTGTCCAGGTAATGGGAACATTCATATTGTTTCCATTCTGATCCTTTGCCTGAGCTGTGAATTGGACGGTTTGCCCGACTGTAGCTGTTGCCGAAGCAGGTGTTAATTCAATGGAAGTTAAAACCGGATCCTGTGACAAACTCAACGTTCTGATGTTGTCGATGTAATAGGTATTTCCTGTTAAATTACCCGGGTCAAACAGAATGGCGATGTTATCGGCCAGTTCATCCGGTGTACCAGGGTCGAGGGAATTAGAATAGGTTAAATAAACAGTATGCCATTGATTTTGCTCTTTGGTTAATCCCTGGTAATTACTATGCCTTCCAGCAGGGTAATTTTCGGAAGTTGCAATACTACTCGCATCAATACCAATGGTTATGGCAGTTCCGGCAGGTGCGTCAGTGTAAATGTCCATGGCAATTTTCTGCCTTCTTTCTTTCAACGCCTTGGCATCCAGAGTAGCAGTACCTTTTTTGAAGATCAGCAAATCCCATTGCTGAGCGTTGCTTCTCACATATTTAGCAACTTTTGTCGTTGGAGAATTATTTACCCCTCCTGGTAAAGGATTGGTGATGGAGGGAGAATAGGTTCCTGTGGTAGACTCTAAAACCAATCGATGATTTGCATCATAATCTTCCCAGGTATTTCCCGGTCCCCAAACTTCCCTCTGTGCAGTAGATACAATCCTGATGTTATCGATGTGATATGTATGCGAAGTATTTGTTACCGGATTAAATAAGAATACAAGTTTGTCCACCCCACCGTCAGAAGCTGACTTATCTGGAATGGAGGAAATAGTGAAAGCTACCGTCTCCCATTGATTTTGTTTAGTGGTTACGGCTTCATAATTACTGTGTCTTCCGGAAGGCCAGTTGTCCGGTAAAGCAAGGCTGCTTATTTCAAAATTTAAGGAAAGCCTTGTTCCGACAGGAGCATCGGTATATACATCCATGTATATTTTATGTGTGCCTTTTTTGAAATGATAGGCATCGGTAATGGCAGTTGTTTTATAAACCAAAGCGTCATAACTCGAAGCTGCATCCCTCACATATTTTGCCACCGTATTTGAGGTATTAGGCGCTACTTTTGAAGGATTGGCCTGAACAGTATAAGGCCCGTTGGAAAAGTCTTTGGTTAATAAATCGGTTCCGTCAAAATTTTGTAACATATCCGTGTAGACCGGCGCGGGTGTTCCTCCTGATTGTCCTGTTCTCAAATTATCAAAATGAAAAGTATGACCAGTGTTGGTGACAGGAGCAAATAGAAGTATCCACTGGTTTACTTCTGCTGCACTTCCATAAATATCGGGGGAGCTTTGATACGCAAATTCTAACGTTTCCCATTGATTTTGTTTGGTGGTAACGGCTTCAAAATTGGCATACCTTCCCGATGGATAATTGTTTCCAGTCGCCACATTTCCATTTTCAAAATTTAAAGAGACTTTAGTACCTACAGGTGCATCAGTATACACATCCAGGAGGATTTTTCTCTTTCCATATACAAATTCTCCTACGGGTTGGGCATTAATGCCTTTTAAAGTTATATAATCGTATTGTTCCGTCGCGTTTCTGACATATTTGCCTACTTTCGAAGAGTTGTTTATTACACTTGGAGAAGGATTGGCTACATCTTTGGTAAGTGTGCCCGACATGGCGAAATAGGTTAAAGCCGGAGGTACTTCGAAGTTTTCAAATACCTTATCCGCTACAAATGGCGCTTCGGCGATTACATCTAATGAATAGGTATTGGTGCCACAACCAGAGGTAACGGTTGCCTTCACTTCTCCACCGGATTGTCCCCAGTTAACGGTTATGGCATTAGTACCTTGTCCTGATGTAATAGTGGCTCCCGCTGGCACGGTCCAACTTACGGAATTACCGGCGCCTACATTTATAGAATAATCTTTGAAGGTTTCCCCTTTATATACTTTGTTGTCTCCTGAAATGAAGGTGCTGTAAGTTCCTTTTGAAACCCTTACCCAATCAATTTCCGCTTTCATTGGACTTACAGTTGTGGCATCCGGAGGACCTGAATATGAACCGCCCATTCCAACACTTAAAATAATAAAAAAAGGACGGTTAAAAGGGCGATATCCGTTAATGGGTTCACTGATATCGAAAGTGTGATACAATATTCCATCAATAAAATATTTGATGTATGTCGGGCTCCATTCAATAGCAGCAGTATGGAAATCGTCTGCCCATCTTTGATTGTTTGGCAATGTATAAGAGCCCTGGTTCCAGGCATGTCCCCATGATTCTTCATAATGTGCCGTACCAATGTTTTTTCCGGGATATTTACCAGTGTTTTCGAAGATATCCACTTCCCCGGATTTTGGCCACCAGACAGATTCAAAATCTGAACCTAAAAGCCAAAAAGCAAATCCGTTTCCCTGGCTGTAAACACCTTTGAGCCGCGCTTCGATTCTTCCATATTGAAAATCTACTTTTTTATATGTTCTGATTCTGCCACTGGTATATTGATGGCCTTGATAATCTTCTTTTCGAATTTCGAGAACCAATTTTCCATCTACAATCCTGACATTTTCAGGACGATCGGTAGAGTAATCAAGTTGACCTGTTCCCCAGCCTCCTCCACCGGTTTCCATACCCCATTTAGAGTTGTCAAGGTTTGGTCCGTTAAATTCATCCTGCCAGACAATTTGCTCACACTGAGCAAGAGCCAGGTTTGGAAGGATCGTGATGAGAAGAAGTAATAAGAGAATGGCTTTGCCGTAAATAAAATTATGGTGAGCCCTTATGGGTATCTGGTAATAATTTTTCATGTTAATTAAGGGTTAAATAGAACAATGGATTTTTGCAAAAAAACCTTCTGGCAAGCTGAGGCAAATCAAAAAATAATCAAAAAAAACTGGTACGGGAAGACTACGGGATTTGTGAAAAAGGAGGTGTTTAATAACTTTTAATTCATCCTCCCCCGGATGAAAATCCGAAGCTTATTCAGGAAATAATTCCCCGAGGTGAATATTTGGCAAATGCCTCCATTCGCTTGTTTTTAATGGTAATCAATAATTTCTACTTTAATGAATAATTACATTTCGTCTATTTGTTATGGATTTTTATAATCATTGTATGCGTTTAGAGACTAATAGAACACTTTAATAGTTATCAGGAGGATCTCTTCTTTTTTAAAGTATGATAAGAAGTCGATAAAATTGCAAGTGTAAAATCAGTATTTTGCTAATTCATAAACTAAATTAAAACATGAGTATAAAATTTCTTAAACCAATGTTTGCTGTAGGAATATCAGCAGCATTTTTGTTTACAATGAATTCTTGTGAACAGAAAAAATCGGGTCAGGACCAAACTCAGGAAACTGCTGAAAGCCATGAAGGACACGATCATGAAGGCCACGACCATGGAACAGCTTCTGTTGTAGAAGTGCCTGATTATTCCAATGTTTCCCAGGAAGCAAAAAATCAGATCAAAGAAGTATACCAAAGTTATATTTCCCTAAAGAATGGTTTAGTGGAAAGCAGCCAGGAAAAAGCTCAAAAAGCGGCGCAATCACTTGAGGATAAAGCAAGTAAAGTTAATACAGAAGCGATTGAAGGAGATGCAAAAGCTTTTGTTGATGAGCAGATTACTGCAGTAAAAAATTATTCTGAGAAAATTGCTTCCGCTTCTGATATTGATGGACAAAGAGAACATTTGGAAGGTCTTTCATCTAGTTTATTTGCTTTAGTGAAAGCCACCGCCTCAAATCCAGAAACAGCATATTATCAATTTTGTCCAATGGCCAACGACGACAAGGGTGGTTATTGGTTAAGTGAGAAAAAAGAAATTGAAAATCCTTATTTTGGCGAAAGCATGCTGAAATGTGGAGAAAGTAAAGAAACTCTTAGTCACAATATGTAATTTCAAAAAGACTGTCTGCTTCTTCAAGGCTGATAAATTCAGACAGTCTTTTCTCCCACCTTATTAGTAAATAGGGAAAACCCTGACGGTTCTATGCCGTAAATTTTGTAAAGGTATTTAACCGCAAAACAACCATGGCTTTTTCCAAACCAACTCCACCATGAAAGGATAGCGATTTTCAAATGCATCTACTTTAATAGCATTCAAGCTATTTCCTATTATTTTATCCTCTTTGATTATTTGATCCACAGTCAAATTTTCTCACTATTCCATGAAAAGCAAGATTTTTTTCCCAAATCTTGATGGACTAAGAACGTTGGCCTTTTTAGCAGTTTTCTTTGTTCATAGCTTCTATACGACTCATGAATACATAAGAGATGCCAACATTTATGCTTTCGTAAGAGCTTTTTTTTCTAATGGAATGCTGGGAGTAAATTTATTTTTTGTGCTTTCCGGCTTTTTGATAACCTACTTATTACTGAATGAAGAAGAGATGAAATCTGAGATAAATCTTCCCAATTTTTATATAAGAAGATTTTTAAGAATATGGCCATTGTTTTTCGCTTGCGTTTTCTATGGTTTTATAGTTGAACCCTGGATAATGAAGCTTTTCGGTGAAGGAGTTGAGCAAACAGCCGATCCATTATTATATGTTACCTTTCTCAGTAATTTCAGTAACATAAATTATGGTGAAACGGAAGCTCAAAATTTAGGCATTCTATGGTCAGTTTCCATTGAAGAACAATTTTATCTTTTTTGGCCCTTACTTCTCCTGCTCTTTAGAAGAAGGATAATTTTATGTCTCCTGCTTATTTTGGTCTCCATTGTTTTCAGGTATTTTAATGCAGAAAATTTTCACATCCTTCGATGGCATACCTTAAGTGTAATTGGAGATTTGTCTGTAGGAGGATTGATCGGATTATTGTCTTTTCAATCAAATGCTTTTGTAGACTTTTTTAAACATTTGGGAAAATGGAAGATCCTGATGGTTTATATAGCAGGATTTGGTTTTATTTTTTTTAAAGATGACATAATGAATACTCATACTTTAATTGCAATTTCAGCACTTATAATATCCCTTTTCTTTGCCTTTATAATTTTGGAACAGAACTACTCAGATCACTCGTTTTTTAAGCTGAAAAATAATAAAATTATTTCCTCGATGGGTAAATACACTTACGGATTATATTGCCTTCACATGATCGGGATAGCAGTTGCAAAAGAAATTTGCACTTATTTAAACATAAATAATACACTTTTTGGGGTCTTATTTTGGCAAACGTTACTTTCCCTTACCCTTAGTATGCTGATGAGTTATGTCAGCTATGAGTTCTATGAGAAACCATTTCTAAAGTTGAAAGGGAAATTTTCATTTATTACAAGGTAATTAATGGCCGTTTCCCTAAAAACCATTTACTCAAATTGTTTTTTAAACCTGAGAGAAACATTAACCAGGCTTACCAAAACCGGAACTTCAACTAAGGGGCCAATTACTGCTGCAAATGCCACTCCTGATTCTATGCCAAAAACCGCTATAGCAACTGCAATGCCCAGTTCAAAATTGTTACTGGCAGCAGTAAAGGCCAAAGAAGTTGTCTTTCCATAATCTGCTCCCGACTTCTTCCCCATATAAAAAGCTATGAGAAACATTATGATGAAATAGATAATCAGCGGTATTGCAATTCTTATCACATCCAAAGGTATGGTAATGATAAGGTTGCCTTTAAGGCTGAACATTACTACAATGGTAAATAAGAGCGCAACTAAGGTTAACGAACTAATTTTAGGGATGAAAACAGTTTCATACCATCCTTTTCCTTTTATTTTAACCAACAGGGCCCTTGTAAAAATCCCGGCCAGAAAAGGTATTCCAAGGTAAATAAAAACACTTTTAGCTACGTCCAGCATACTTATTCCTACTATACTTCCTTCATAACCGAATAGCGGAGGTAAAACGGTTATAAACAGGTAGGCATAAAAACTATAAAAAAGAACCTGGAAGACACTATTAAATGCAACAAGCCCTGCTACATAGTCAGGATCACCTTTAGCAAGATCATTCCAAACGATTACCATCGCAATACATCGGGCAATTCCTATCAGGATTAGTCCGACCATATATTGAGGGTAGTCATTGAGAAAAATCAAAGCAAGGACAAACATCAGCACGGGGCCAATTATCCAGTTTTGAATTAATGACAGGGCAAGAATTTTAAAATCCTTAAATACTTTTCCCAGCTCCTCATACCGTACCTTAGCCAATGGAGGATACATCATCAATATAAGACCTATAGCTATAGGAATATTAGTACTTCCTGATTGAAGACGATGGATAAATTTACCGGAGGAAGGAAACAAATAACCTGCTAGAATGCCTGTTGCCATGGCTAAAATGATCCATAGCGTTAAATATCTATCCAGAAAAGAAAGTCTTTTTGTTTGTTGAGCTGTTTGCATTAATAGTTAATGTTTAATTATTAATTAGAGAAAAAGCATAAAACATTTCCACTCCGATTTGCCGGCACCTTTCATTATATTTGGTTTCTTCCAAAGGAGTTCCGTCAAAATCTTTGGGATCATCATACGAAATGGGAAGTCGCAATGAAGCACCTGGAATAAATGGGCAGTTTTCATCTGCGTGAGAGCAGGTCATTATTGCACAAAAATCTTCCGACGGATTTTCTTCCGCATCATATTTCTTTGAGAAAGCCTTGATGGATTGCCCTTCAGCAAACTCTACCGTATAAAGAGGATTATTTGAATTGTCCGAAAAGGTTATTTTAAATCCGGCCTTTTGCATTGCCTTTACTGCTCGCGGATTAAATGCCGTTGCTTCCGTTCCGCCGGAAAAAGATTCTACTCCTGTTATTCCATAAAAATAAGCAGCAGTTTGGGCCCAGATTTGCGAAAGATGGCTTCTTCTTGAATTGTGTGTGCAAATGAAAATCAATCTTACTGGTAAATTATTCTTTACCTTGTTTGCTATAAACGCACTCAGCTTACTTAGCAGCACTTTTCTTTCAGAAGAAATCTGGTCAAAATCATTGATAAGATCTTTGATGTAATTACTGAGTTCAGGAAATATATTGTTTGTTTTTGTAGTGTTCATGGAACGTTAAAAATATTTTAAGATTAATGAATGCCTTAAAATAAAATAAGGAATAATAGAATATTAAACCTAACAGGTTTTTAAAACCTGTTAGGTCTTCTCTGCAATTCGTTTTTATAAATTTAAGGATGGCTTTTCAGCATATACGGTAATACTGTAAATTCCAAAATTACTTTCCTTATATACTTTTAATTCTTCGGAAGTCAGGTATTTATCTAATATATCATCCGGTAATAGTATTTTTTTCTCTTTTTGAAGGGAAATATTAACAAAGCCTGCTTCTTTTACAATAGTTAAGTAATCTGCCTTTTGGATTGCCCCTGAAATGCATCCGGCGTAGAGTGACGCTTGCTCTTTAAATTGTTCCGGCAGCGCTCCTTCCAGCACGATATCAGAAATACTGAAATGTCCTTCCGGCTTTAGTAACCTGAAAGTTTCGCCAAAAGCTTTTCTTTTATCAGGAACAAGATTCATCACGCAATTACTGACTACCACGTCGGCAATATTGGCTGGTAAGGGAATGTTTTCAATATCCCCCAAGACAAATTCCACATTATTAAATCCAAGTTTAAAAGCATTTGCTCTGGCTTTTGTGATCATGGCTTCCGTCATATCTACTCCGATTACTTTTCCTTTTTCTCCGGCAACGGCTCGTGCAACGAAACAATCATTTCCTGCTCCTGAACCAAGGTCAATAACAGTATCTCCTTCTTCAATAAGGGCAAATTCAGTAGGCAGACCGCAACCCAATCCTAAGTCCGCATCAGGATTGTACCCTTTCAGATTTGAATAATCTTCACTCATGATGGTGAAGTCTTCTGTGGAACAACAACTGGAGCCACAGCAAGAACTTTCATTTTGTTCCTTTGACTGGTTGGCGATTTCCGAATACTTTTCCTTTACTAAGCTTTTTAAATTTTCAGAACTGGATGACTCGATGGTTACCGATGTTTCTTCTGTGCAGCACTCCGGGCCGCAGCAGGTCTTTTCTTTTTCTAAAGTGTTCATATTTATATTGGTTTGAGGAATGAGGTCTGAGGTGCGGGCCATGTTAGCTCCAAACACTCTGCTTAATTCCGATGAATAATTATTATTTTCTTGGTTTCTGTGTTCATTTAATTCTCTCTTTTAAAAATTAGATCGCTATAATGTAATATACCGATAAATCAGAGTAAAAAATTTTAAATTATTAATCTCATCACCGTTGCCGTTGAAGGACAAACGCCTGTAAACTGTGCAGTATTTTTGATTTCCTGTGGAGCGCTTTCACGTTCGATTTCTGCAAAACCTCTTTTTTCAAAATATTGATCCGCGGTATTGGTAATCAAAAAGATTTCTTCTATCCCGGCGTTTTTTGCCAGTTTTATTGCAGACTTATAAAGTTTTTGACCGAGTCCAAGACTTCTGTGGTTGAGGTCAACTGCCAATGATCTTAATAAAGCATACTTTCCAAGAACCTCTATCCCAATAGAGCCCATTACTTTTTTTTCTTCTTTAATCACAAGAAAGTTATTTAATGGAGAAGGAAGGTCAGATGTTGGAAGATTGACCGATGATAACAATATTTTTAGTGCTGTTAAATCCGATTCCCGGGCTTTTTCAACTTGATGGCTCGTGGTTTCCATTTCCTTAGCAACAATTTTTATTGGCCTGGTAAGCGCTGAATATATTCAAGATCATATCCCTTGCTTCTTCCCAGACTTTTTCATTGATACAATAGCAAATTTTTGGTCCTTCGATTTCTCCTTTTATAAAACCAGCTTCTTTAAGTTCTTTTAAATGCTGAGAAATGGTAGACTGAGAAAGCGGTAAGTGCTCAACAAGATCATTGCAGATACATGAATTGTGCTTAAGCAGAAATTCCAATATAGCAACTCTTGCCGGGTGTCCAAGCGCTTTTGCATAACTCGCCAGTTTGTTTTGAGTTGTATTAAAGTTCTGTACTTTAGTTAATCCCATAATGAAAGCTTTATATCGTAATATTACGATAATATTTTAAATCAAAAAAAATTTTTATTAATTTCTCATTAAAAAACTTATTACCCTTTTAATTGCCTGTTGTACAGAACAGAATTAATATCTTTACTTTATTTTTTTGATATAATATGAACAAACTATCCTCTCTTAAATTTTTGCTCTTCGCATTCCTGATTTTCAAAACTTTGCTTTCTTCTGCCCAGGCTTTTGAATCTTCCAGTTTGCCGATAGTTAAAATAACTTCCTCTTTTATTCCTGATCAAATTAAAATCCCTGCAGAAATGGTCATTATTAATAATGAAGAAGGAAAATTGAACCTGGTAACTGACGAGCCTGAATTTAGCGGCATTATCGGAATAGAAACCCGGGGGTCCAGTTCTCAGTTTTTTTATCCCAAAAAGTCTTACAGTTTTGAAACCCGCACAGAATTAGGTGAAAACCAGGATACGGTTTTATTAGGAATGCCTTCAGAAAATGATTGGGTTTTATATGCTCCTTATGGAGATAAAACGTTGATGAGGAATGTATTGACTTATCATTTGGGTAACCAAACAGGGACTTACGCGCCAAGAACCAGGTTCTGCGAGTTGTTATTGAATGGGGAGTATATGGGAGTATATGTATTAATAGAAAAAATAAAAAGAGACAAAAACAGAGTAGCCATTAAAAAGGTTGACGACAAAGACGATGAAATAACCGGAGGGTATATTTTAAACATAGACAGACCGCCTTTACAAGGGGAAGGATGGAGAAGTTCCACTTCAAATGTGGATTATAACTATGTTTACCCTAAAGCAGACGAGATTACCGAGAAGCAGAAAGAGTATATAAAAGAATATATAACCGATTTTGAAAGGGTCATGAAAAGCAGCAAATATTCTGATCCTGAGGATGGGTATTCAAAATATATTGACATTCCTTCTTTTGTAGATTATATGATTATGACTGAGGTAACCAAAAACGTAGACGGTTATCGTTTAAGTACTTACCTTCATAAGGATCAGAAGGGAAAACTTAAAGCCGGGCCATTATGGGATTATAATCTTGCCTATGGAAATGCAGACTATTGTCAGGGAGATAAATTTGAAGGATGGGCTGTAAACTTTAGTAATGTATGTCCTGATGATGAATTAAGGGTTCCGTTTTGGTGGGAAAAGTTTAAAACCGAGTTTGTATTTGTTGAACAATTAAAAAGTCGCTGGACGGAACTTCGGCAAACAGTACTGCAAACCGAAAACATTCTCAGTTATATAGATTCCACAGCCATTATACTTGAAGAACCTCAAAAAAGGAATTTTGCCAGATGGACAATTCTGGGAAGTTATGTTTGGCCCAACCCGGTCTGGCCCAATTCCTATTTTCAGGAGGTGGAAAACCTGAAAAAATGGATCACTTCGAGAATGCTTTGGCTGGATACTCAAATTGGCCTTTTAACCCCTGTCGAAGATAATCCTTCCTTATCAAATGCTTTTTCAGTATATCCAAATCCTTTTGATAAACAGATTACTTTTAAATATTACGGTAATGCAAAATCCCCTGTTTTAAAGATTTATGATCTAACGGGAAGGACAATTGCTGAATTGAAAACCTCCACAAAGGATAAAACCGGAATAACATGGATATGGGACGGAACAGTAAAGGGCGCTGAGACGGGCAATGGTTTTTATATCACCAATATTGAAATAAATGGTAAGATTGTTTTAAGACAGAAGATTTATAAGAGGTTCTAGTAAATAAAACTGTAAATCATGGATAAATCTAATAGTTAGACTGAATCCGTAAATGAGGCGAACTTATTATAAATCCGATGACAAATTATTGGCTCATTATTTTGTTACTTATGTTCTCAAATTGCGCTGAAGAGAGAGAAAACGATATTTATCCTGATTCAGGATCGTCCCCTGCACCACATTTACCCACTCCGTATACAGCCTATAATTTTCTGGCTTTGGGTGATTCGTATACCATCGGAGAAAGCATAAGCGAAGATCAGCGATGGTACCTTCAATTAATTGACAGCCTCAAGGAAGCGGGAGTTCCGATAAAGGAGTCTGATGTTATCGCACAAACCGGATGGACCACCGGAGAATTAACAGATGCGATCGAACAAAGCGGAAATCAAAAGAAATATGATATAGTATCCCTGCTTATCGGCGTCAACAATCAATACCGTGGTCAAAGTATTGAAACTTACAAGAATGAATTCAGAGAATTATTAAACACCGCTGTCAATTTTGCAAACAGCAAAAAACAGCATGTTATCGTTTTGTCTATTCCTGATTGGGGCGTTACTCCTTTTGGCACATCCAATGGTGATCCTCCAAAAATAGCTCAGGAAATTGACGAATTTAATGAGGCAGCAAAGGCAGAATGTGCAGCAATGGGAATACACTTTATAGACATTACGGAAATTTCCAGGCTCGCCAAAAATGAACCTTCTTTTGTAGCCATCGATGGCCTTCATTTTTCAGGCAAAATGTACCAACTATGGGCAAAGGAAGCTTTCCCTTTTGCAAAAGAAATCCTAGGTGAATAATCAATTGAAGTTCATTAGATTTTAATTGTCCGGGGCGTTTTTTGCTTATCAACTTAATGCTTAATTTTCGTCGTTTTAATATTTAAAATCGTTCTATGAAAAAAATCCTTAAGCTAATTTTTTGTTTTTTTATTTTAATTACGATGAATGTACACGCACAAAAAGGGAAAGAGATCCTTTATGTCGGAACTTATTCAGACCGCGGGAGCGAAGGAATTTATGTTTTTGAATTTGACCGTGCCAAAGGCAGCCTTACGCCTGTTCAAACAATAGTAGATAAAAAAAGCCCCATTTTTGTTGAGGTTCACCCCTCAGGAAAGTACCTCTATTCAACGAATGTGGGCGGAACTGAAGAAAAGCCTGATTTAGGTAGTTTCAGTTCTTTTACCATAGACAATAAAACCGGTAAGTTGACTTTTCTGAATAATACCTCCTCATTAGGCGCAGAGCCTTGTCACATTACCATTGATGAAAAAGGGAAATGGGCATTTGTCTCCAATTATGGCGGCGGTAATGTAGCCGTTTTTCCAATTGAAAAAAGCGGTAAAATCAGCGCTTCTTCAGATCTGAAGCAATTTTCAGGAAGCAGTGTAAATAAAGACAGGCAGGAAGCTTCACACATTCATTCGGCGATTTTGTCGCCCGATCAAAAGTATTTGTATGTATCTGATCTTGGAACCGACAAAATAGAAATATTTGAAGTAGATGCCGCAAAAGGTTTGCTGACTCCGGCCCAAAAGCCGGAAATTGCTGTTAATCCTGGATCAGGTCCAAGGCATTTTGTATTTCATCCCAATGGAAAATATGCTTATGGATCTGAAGAACTTTCGTCAAGCGTATGTTCATTCTCTTTCAATAAAGCTACCGGCGCTTTAGAAATTATTAAGGACAATATCGTTGCTATTCCGGAAGATTATTCCGGCGAAAACTACCCTGCCGATATTGATACCGATCCGGCGGGTAAATTTTTATTTATGTCAAACAGAGGACTTAATTCTGTGGCTACCTTTTCAATTGACAATGATGGCAGCCTTAAACTTTTAGGTAATGAATCTACTCAAGGAGACTGGCCAAGAGGGTTTTTGGTAGATAAAAAAGGTGAATTTTTATTTGTAGCCAACCAGAAAAGCGATGATATAAGCGTTTTTAAACTTGACCAAAAAACAGGTAGACTGACTTTTACCGGTACCCAGGTTAAAGTTCCATCACCCGTTTGTTTAAAAATGTTGCATTTGAAATAGGAAGGCGAGAATATTCTAGCTTCAAGAGTATGTTTACATTCACATTTCGTTCTATCTGCTTTTGAGATAGAACGAAATGTTTTTTTATAAAATGCCAAGGTTTCCAGAAACCCATCATACAGTTTTATTATTGACATGTGTCTGGATCTTGTTCCGTGAATCTTTTGCAATGTTTTATTGTATATTTGAATATGAATAATGTGCAAAAATATATCTCTGTTAATAAGGAAGTTCAGAATGGACAACCAGTATTTAAGGGAACAAGGGTTCCTGTTCAAACCCTTTTTTGGCATTTAGAAAAAGGAATAACGATTAAAGAGTTTTTAGAAGATTTTCCAAGCGTAACCCAAGAACATGTTATTGGTGTTCTTGAAATAGCCAATAAGATTGTTGCTTCCGATCAGATCAATAAAATTTATGAAGCTGTTGCTTGACGAGAATTTACCTAAGAGACTCAAATTAGATTTTCCGAAGCACGAAATATTTACTGTTTCTGATAAATCCTGGAATAGTAAAAAGAATTTTAAAACTAATGTTGGAAGAAAATTTTGATGCATTGTTTACCTTTGATAAGAACCTTCAATTTCAACAAAGCTTTGTAAAATATCCAATTGCCGTTTTAATCTTAAATGCAGAGGATAACTCTTACTTAACTTTAAAAAACTTGTTCCCCAAATTAAAAATATTTTGGCATTTTCTGTGCCTATTGGTCCCACCGAAATAAGGATGCCAATTTGATTGTCTCATTATTCTTAATCTTATTCCTTTAATCAGAATCAAGAACCTTTGTTAATTGTTGAAAACTGGTTGCTAATTACCTCCCTTCATCATTCCTATTAAAATATTTCGTTTTTATTTGGTGCATTTAACGAATACATTTGTTTGAGTCAATTTAAATATTTTTAAATGGAAGAATTAAAATACCCTATAGGTAAATTTCAGTATCAAGGTCCTTATTCTGAAGAACAAAAAAGGCGCTTTATTAAAGAAATCGCAGAAACGCCGGCTATATTAAAAGAAGCCATTAAAAACTTTTCTGAAGCACAACTAGAAACGCCTTACCGGCAGGGAGGATGGACAGTACGACAGGTAGTAAATCACATGGCCGACAGTCATATGAATGCTTTCATCCGGTTTAAGCTCGCGCTTACAGAAGAAAATCCGACCATAAAACCGTATGAACAAGACCAGTGGGCCAACCTTGCCGATTCATTGAATAGCCCTATTGAACTTTCTCTTAACTTATTAGATACACTTCACCAAAAGTGGGTGATACTACTAAATTCCCTTTCATCCGACGATTTCAAAAGAACTTATATGCATCCTGAAAGTGGAAGTTCAAACCTCGAAAAGGTGTTGGGGATGTATGCCTGGCATAGCAAACATCATCTTGCGCATGTAACAGGCGTGAGAGATAGATTGAGAAAATGAGTGGATGAATGAGAGAATAAGTTTTACTGACAAATACTTTTCTATTTCGGAGCAGCCATGGATTGTATTTTTCGGAAATTGGGATAATTGAAAATGATGAGTGCGATGAGAATGATAATGTATCCCAAAAGTTGCGTGTGATTTACTTGTTCATGAAAAATCACAAAAGCAACACTGAAATTAAACAATGGATTGATATACATCAGAATGCCAATAGTGGCTGAATTTATTTTATTAAGCGCAAATAAATTCAGGAATAAGGGGATTACAGTAAATACTAACGCGATCACAAATATGATCCAGTAGAATTCAGAAGAGGAGGGTATCTGATCGACAAGTTGAGCAAAGAAGATATTTAAAATCAAGAAGGAAAAAAGGACCTGGATCCCGAGAACAATTATCCTGTCAAAACCTTGATTTTTCCTCTGGGTGATTAAATACAATGCATAACTAAAGGCGGTAAGAAAGCTATAACCCAGTTCAGTTACTGAACTTATACCCATTATTATGCAACTTACAGCGCAGAGACCTACAGCAATCCATTGTAAAACGGTCATTCTTTCGTGAATTAACACGAAGCCTAATACAGCAGTCATTACCGGGCAAATCAAATAAGAAAAGGAAGCGGTTTTTATATTTATATTATTGACAATGTAAATAAATGAAAGCCAGTTTACCGTTAATAAAACACCTCCAGCCAATGTTAAAAGCCCTATCTTATTCCTGTCTTTTTTTGCCAGGCTTTTAAAATACTTTAGGTCTTTTCTTAAATCTTTTCGCTTAAACCCCGTCATTATTATCAGAAGTATAACAGCGGAAAGCAATATTCTGAAATAAAGAATTTCACCGGCAGAATATTCTTTTAACGCCCTTAATGGAATTGAAAAAAATCCCCAAACAACAAATGCCGTGACTGCCGCAATATAATGCTTTCTGTTCTCCATAAATAAACAGCGAAGTTATGAAAATTAACCACGGAGGATAGAGAATTTTCACAGAGGGCGTTGAGGCTTTCTTAAAAATTCTCTGTGTTTTCCCAATGTTCCCGTGGTTAGATGTATTATAAATACGTGATTTGAAATCCATATTTCCATAATAAGCGTAGGCTAATGGAAAAGAATATATGGATAATGGCTTTGACAAAAATAAATTTGCTCAAAAAGTACTGATTACCCTTGGAATTGTTCTTCCAATTCTGCTATTAATTCTTTTTTTTGGTTTTGCCTTTCAGGTCTTGCTATTGGTAATGGCAGGAGTATTGGTTGCTGTTTTTTTTCGTGGAATTGCCGCTTTCATTCATAGCCGACTTCACTTGGGGATGAAGTGGTCCTTAGGAATTTCAATATTAGGGGTAATGATAGTAATTGGGTTAGCGGCGTTATTCATTGCTCCCTCTGTGAGTGATCAAGCGCAGAAGTTAAGTCAGGAAATTCCAAAATCCGTTGAGAAATTAAAACAACAAGCTAAAGGGAATAAAGCTTTCGAAGATGTTTTAAGCGGTTCCTTTGATCCCCAAAGCTTTATGAAAAAACAGGGCGGATGGGCGAAGAAAGCTTTTGGAGCGCTTACTACCACACTTGGAGTCCTGGCCGATATTTATGTAATATTTTTCATTGGCCTGTTTTTCACAGTTAGTCCGAATCCTCTAATCAACGGAATTGTCAGTCTTTTCCCGCTTTCACGGCGCGACCGTGCAAGGGAAGTATTAGGAGCTATAGGAAAATCTTTAAAAAAGTGGCTAATGGCTAAATTATTGTCCATGACTGTGGTAGGCGTTCTTACCACCATCGGCCTGTCAATTTTAGGTATTCCATTAGCGTTTGTTCTTGGACTAATCGCCGGTCTTCTGTCGTTTATTCCGAATTTTGGTCCTATTATAGCTTTAATCCCCGCAATTTTAGTCGCTTTTAGTCAGGGAGCAAATCAAGCCTTGTATGTTGCCCTATTATACATAGGGATCCAAGCCCTGGAATCTAACTTTATTACCCCTTTTATTCAGAAAAACATGGTTTCCATTCCTATGGCGCTAATCCTTATCGCTCAGATAGTTTTGGGCGTATTTTCAAGTGGATTAGGACTTATTTTAGCTACGCCAATTGCTGTCACTTTTATTGTACTTGTAAAAATGGTTTATGTTCAGGACGTGCTGGGAGATCAAAGTGCGAAGGATTAAAGGCTTTTGGAACTTAAACCACGGAGGACACAGAGAATTTTCACAGAGTACATTGAGTCTTATCGAAAAATTCTCTATAGCCCCAGTGTTTCTCCGTGTTCCCCGTGGTTAAAAATCTTTGTTAAACCAAATCGAGAAAGAGGCGTTTTCTTTACATATGGAAAAATATCAACCAATTGAAAACTATGGAGTGATAGGCGACCTTAATACCGTGGCGCTTGTTGGTCTTAACGGTAATATTGATTTCATGTGTTTTCCAGATTTTGACTCACCCACTGTATTTGCAGCTTTGCTGGATGCGGAAAAGGGAGGTTCGTTTGTGATAGAGCCCGTAAATGGTGAGGTAAAAAACAAACAACTTTATCTTCCTGATACCAATGTGTTGCTTACCCGGTTTTTGTGCACGGAAGGGGTAGCGGAAATTACTGACTTTATGCCGGTAGAGGAGTTGTATGGAGGTAAAGAATTGATCCGGAGAGTAACTTGTGTCCGGGGAAAGCTGGGTTTCAGAATGAAATGCGCACCAAGATTTAATTATGCTCTTTCCAAACATAAGACAGAAAGAGTGAACGAAAAGGAACTACTTTTTACAAGTAAAGGTGACGACGGAACAGTTATCAGGCTTATTGGCAGTGTTCCTATAGAGATCAAAGAAAATGATGCTTATAGCTCATTTACATTAAATACCGGGGATACTGCAGACTTTTTATTTGAACATGTTTCTGTACACGCCCAACAGATAAGTGATACCAAAACCTTTATTGATAAAAGCTTATACGATACCATAAATTATTGGAAAAGCTGGGTATCAAAATCCCGCTATAAAGGAAGATGGATGGAAATAGTGAACAGATCTGCACTGGTCCTGAAACTGATGACTTCATTTAAATACGGGTCAATTGTTGCTGCGCCAACCTTTGGTTTCCCTGAAGAAATAGGAGGGGTGAGAAATTGGGATTATCGTTATACGTGGATCAGAGATGCTTCATTTACCATCTATGCTCTTTTAAAATTAGGTTACCGCAAAGAGGCAAGGGAATTTATGAATTGGGTGGAAAGACAATGTAAAGACATAGGAAATGCAGGCTACCTTTCATTAATGTATTCTTTGGATGGAAAAAAGGAATTACACGAAATAGAGTTGAACCATTTGGAAGGTTATAAAAATTCTAAACCTGTGCGGATAGGAAATGGCGCTTATTCTCAAATCCAAATGGACATCTACGGTGAATTACTTGACTCTGTTTATCTATTTGACAAATACGGAGAAACAATCAGCTTTGATTTTTGGAAAGACCTTGCCCGACAGGTGGACTGGGTGTGTGATAACTGGCAAAGGGAGGACGAAGGTATTTGGGAAGTAAGGGGGGGCAAAAAACCTTTTTTATATTCAAGAATGATGTGCTGGGTAGCGATTGACAGGGCCATGAAAATTGGAGAAAGGCATTCATACCCGTTGAAGAAACAATGGCAGGAAGAGCGTGATAAGATTTTTTGTTCGATCCATGAAGAATTCTGGGATGAAAAGCAACAGGCTTTTATGCAGTACAAAGGAGCTAATACGGTAGATGCAGCTACATTATTGATGCCTCTGGTTAGATTTATAGGTCCTAAAGACCCTAAATGGTTATCTACTCTTAAAAGAATTGAAGAAGTTCTGGTGTCAGATTCTTTGGTTTACAGATATCGACCGGATGAACATTTTGATGGACTTTCCGGTGGAGAGGGAACATTTTCTATGTGTACTTTCTGGTATGTAGAATGTTTGGCCAAGGCAGGTCAAATTAATAAGGCACGGTTATATTTTGAAAAAATGCTTGGTTATGCAAATCATGTGGGGCTTTACGCAGAGCAACTGGGATTTCAGGGAGAACATTTGGGGAATTTTCCCCAAGCCTTTACACATTTAGGTTTGATAAGCGCTGCCTTAAGTTTGGATGCACAGTTGGATGACCAGCGAAATAGAGAAATAAATGGAAGTGCCTATAAAAATGAATAAATTTCTTGATGTGCTAATTAGAAAATCGAGGAAAGAGATTCATTAACACTTAAAATAATAAAACCCTATGCTGTTTTAGTTAAGACTTTTTTGCTATTAAGCTGCCAGCTAAACGACATGGAATAAAAATTTATGTAAATGAACTTTTAAAGAAATTGGGCAAGAGGCCCCAACTGAACTTACTCATGCCTCGTACCTCATTCCTCAAACCATATAAATATGAAAGCAATATCACTATTACCGGGAACACACGACGTGGATCTTTTAAATGTAGCCGAGCCTGAAGTTCGTTCAAAGACCCAGGTAAAAATTAGAATTCTGGAAGTAGGCGTTTGTGGTACAGACAGGGAACAAGTCGAAGGCGGGAGAGCCGATGCCCCGACAGGAGCAAAAAGGTTGATATTGGGTCATGAGATGTTTGGACAAGTAGTGGAAACAGGACCGGAAGTGACTAAGGTATCGGTAGGAGATTATGGTGTGTTCTCCGTTAGGAGAGGATGTGGTAAATGTGTGCCTTGTCAGAATAACCGAAGCGATATGTGTTATACCGGCAATTATACAGAAAGAGGTATCAAGGGCCTGCATGGTTTTGATGCTGAATATGTGGTAGATGAAGAGCAATATCTTGTAAAGGTACCTGTAAGTATTAAGTCGATAGGCGTATTGGCAGAGCCTATGTCCGTTGCAGAAAAAGCTATTGACGAAGCATTGAATATACAAGAATCAAGGCTTCCGAAAATCACAAAAGAGGAATGGATAGTTGGAAAGAAGGCGCTGGTAGTAGGTATGGGCGCCATAGGAATTCTTGCGGCAGTAGCGCTTAGGTTAAGAGGGGCGGAGGTATTGGGGTTGGATATTGTGGACGAGAATACCAACCGACCGTCTATTTTGAAACGAGTTGGTGGATATTATTTGGATGGAAGGAAAATAAAGGCAAGTGATATTGACAAGAAATTCGGCCAGGTAGATTTTATTTTTGAAGCTGCCGGAGTGGCTTCTTTAGGCTTTGAAATAATAGACGCTTTGGGAATAAATGGCATTTATGTGATGACAGGTATTCCTCATGAAGCACGTCCTGTATGTATTACCGGTGCACAATTAATGAAACAGATTGTTTTAAAAAACCAGATTATTATTGGAAGTGTGAATGCAGGACCTACTCATTTTCAGTTGGCTATTGATGATCTGGAGAAGGCAAAAAACAAATGGGGCGATTTGATGGACGAAATAATTACTACAAGGGTAGGATATGATCAATTTAAAGATGCCCTGGAATTACGAACTGAAAATGATATTAAAACGGTGATTGTTTGGGATTAATTAAAAAATAACTCACAGCCGAATCCCTCTTTACAAGATGACGTAGGCTATAATATCAGACTCTAATAATAAGTCTTATAGTAATTATTAAAAGATAAAAGTATGTCACACGAAAGATTTCAACAATGTATTGACGCATGTTTAGAATGTGCAATAGAATGCGAACACTGTGCAACAGCTTGTTTAAGTGAACAAGATTTGAAGATGATGGCCAGGTGCATTATGCTTGACAGGGAATGTGCTGCCATTTGTTTTACGTCAGCAAAAATAATGGGAATGGGAGGAGAACATGCAAGCGAAGTATGCCGGGTTTGCTCCGATATTTGTGATGCATGTGGTGAAGAATGTGCTAAACATGAAGCAGATCATTGCCGAAAATGTGCTGAAGCCTGCAGACATTGTGCCGAGGAATGCAGGAAAATGGTTGAGGAGTATGCCTAACCAACCACAAGTCTTAGCTTTTTGTAAAACGTTTTTTGTTTATTAATCTAATAAACTTGTTCATTAATCTAAGTTTTTTTAAGATTTTGTCGATGTGCTACTTCATTAGTCTTACTTTTGCGTAAGTACCATAAATAAAACCTTGAGACTATGATACCAAATATTTTACTTGTTGAAGATGATCACTTAGATATAATTCATGCAAATAGAGTTTTATCTCAAGTCAAACTTATTCATAATTTACATGTAGCCAAAAACGGAGAGGAAGCCTTAAAAATGCTGGGTATAGGCGCAGGAAGTGAAGAGGCAATATATCCCCTTCCTGAAATTATTCTTCTGGATTTAAATATGCCAAGAATGAACGGATTGGAATTTTTAAGTATCATGCGGGCTGATGAAAGGCTTAAAAATATAAAAGTATTTGTAATATCCACCTCAGGTGACGAAATAGATAAAGAATTGGCGAGAGAACTAGGCGTATCTGGTTACATAGAAAAGCCTTTCAGATTAAACAGTACCACATCAAAAGATTCCTTTAATCTGCATATTGACTTAATAAATCTGAAATCAGCATAACTGTTTTTTGCTGTTTTGACAGAAATATAGTCGCTTGACAAGCAAATTATGTTCGGGTACTCTTGACTTAGCGGCAATAAATGACTGCAGCTTTGCAATTCCCTTGGGTAACTTAGGTTTAGCGCATTGCTTGAAAATGAATTTTCCCAGTTATTTAGCCCCCTTTCCTTGTCGGATTTATTAAAAATCAAGAACCATTCATACTTCATTTTCACTTCAAATAATTTTTAAATATTTATAATCCTAATAAATCCCTCCAGTCACCTAATACATATTCATATATATATTAGTGACAGTCAGTTAATTGTGTAAATTGAAGAATTGTCCTAATCTTGTCCTTCTGTTTGTCCCACTAATGTCCATGTTAATTCTTAGGGTTTAAGTTTTCATTTAATACCTTCGAAACGTAACCAAATTAACCCTATATGAAAACGCCTACTTATTTAAGTTTCTTGAAAAACCTCAGGAAGTTATCGGTGATAATTTTTCTGTTTTTGAATTACTCGGTATATGGTCAAACCATAATGTTTGATGATTTTACTTATTCCAGCGTAGATGATCCTCAGTTGTCGTCATTTAATAAATGGAATATCGTAAGTGGTACCAGCGGTCCGCCGGAAGGAGCGCAGTATAGCCGAAATAATATTAATTTCGTAGCAGATCCTGGCAATTCCAGCAACAGGCTTATGACCTTAAGTACCACCGTTAATGGAACTACAAAAGCCACCACCCATTCCAGGATAGAAACCGGAGGCTATGAATACTTTGAAGGTACGTATGCCGCCCGGGTTTATTTTTCAGAAAATCCATTTACTTATAAAGATGGAAATGTCCAGACTTTTTATACCATCGTAAGCTCCGCTTTATCAGGCGACGGCTCTAGGTATAGCGAACTGGATTTCGAATACATGGCTGCAGATAAATGGGGCATTTCACCTGATAACCAGGTAATGTACATGACTTCGTGGAACAGGTATATAGCAAATCCGTGGCAGGCATGGAAGCGTTATTTTGCCGATCAGAAATCCTGGGCAGGATGGCATACTTGCGTAGTTTCCTGTACTGATGGAGTAAATGTGAAGTATTGGATTGATGGAATATATTTTGGATCCATGTCGGTAACAGATAGCGATGGTTCCTCAGTTTATCCCAGAAGCAACATGCATGTAGCTTTTGCCAACTGGATCTGGAACAATGTAACAGGAAGCAGTACTGCCAATCGTACCACAACCATGCAAGTGGACTGGGTACTTCATTACAAAGATCAGGAGATTAGCCCGGCATCTGTTAATAATCTGGTTGCCAGCTACAGAAGTTCAGGTTTGCAAAGACGTAATTTATTAGGTCAGACTTATTCTACTAATCCATGTACGGTGCCTGCTCAACCAGGAAGTATATCAGGAAATACCACAGTGTCGTCAGGAAGTAGTCAGACTTATTCAATAAGTGCCGTTAATAATGCTACTTCCTATACCTGGACGCTTCCATCAGGTTGGTCTGGTAGTTCTTCCTCTACTTCAATTTCAACATCGGCAGGAAGTGCCGGAGGAACGATTTCAGTAAGAGCAAATAACGCCTGTGGTACAAGTTCTACAAGAACTTTAAATGTTACCGTGGGCGGTACTTCGCCTACCAGTTTAGCCACAAACAAACCGGTAACCGTCTCCTCTGTGGAAACAGCTTCGCTTTCCGGTCCGCTTGCCGTGGATGGAAGTCTGGGCACAAGATGGGCAAGCGCTTATAGTGATCCTCAATGGATCTATGTAGATCTTGGTTCAAATTATAATATCAACAGGGTAAAAATTAACTGGGAAGCGGCGTATGGAAGAGATTATCAAGTGCAGGTATCTACAAATGCTTCAACATGGAGTACCATAAGGACAGTAACAGGTAATACTTCCACAACAAACGACTGGACAGGGCTATCCGGAACAGGACGGTATGTTAGAATTTACGGCACCGTGAGGGGTACTGTCTATGGTTATTCTATCTATGAACTTGAAGTATATGGTACGCCATCTGGAGGAGGTGAAGGATTCACAAGCAGAATTGAAGCTGAAGACTATATGTATATGGGTGGAATTCAAACCGAACCTTGTAGTGAGGGAGGCTTAAATGTAGGCTATTTTGATACAGGAGATTGGATGTCTTATAATGTAAATATCCCATCTGCTGGTACTTATAAAATATCTTATAGAGTAGCCAGCACTACTACCGGAAAAACCCTAAGATTGGAAAAAGATGGAGGCGCTACTTTGCTGGGTACGGTAACGGTGCCAAATACCGGCGGCTGGCAGACATGGACTACCGTTTCTCATAATGTTACGCTTCCAGCCGGTCAATACGCTGTAGGATTGACAACTTATACAGGCGGGTTAAATATTAATTGGCTGGAAATTACAAATAACTTAAGCGGAGCAAGATTAGGAAACCAGGAAATTGATAATTCTTCCATAAAAAGTAATCTATTGTACCCTAATCCTATTAAGAATAAACTAAAAATCAGAAATGCCTTTGATGAAACTACCAACATCCAGGTTTTGGATTTTTCAGGAAATCAGGTATTAAAATCCGTACTTAAAAAAGGTGAAAAGGAAATTGATCTCAGCGGACTTGCACCAGGAGGATATTTAATAAAAATGACCAATAAACAAACCACAAAAACAGAACGAATAATTAAAGAATAATTAACTTTTGATTTCCTTTAAAAAGAAGCCGGTTGTAGACTGGCTTCTTTTTTTATATAAATTTCTTTCAAACAATTTATTTGACGATTACTATCAGTAAGGTTTCTACGAAATGACAAATAGAGAGATGATCGATAAATCAAACTTGGCATTCAAAATTTCAACATTTAAAACTCAAAATTCTTCCGCATTATCACATAATCAGATCATCACATTAACACATTAATTCCACCGTTTTTCCAATAATAATAATGGCAGGGTGTGTAAATCCTTTTTCCTGAACAAGCATGGGCAATTCCTCTACTTTTCCGGCTATAATTTTTTTATGTGGCAAAGAAGCATGTTGAACAATAGCTGCGCTTACTCCTCCATGCCCTTCATTCACATAAGCATCCACTATTTGCTTCAGCTTTTTCATTCCCATATAAATGACTACTGTAGCATTACTTTTCATTGCCAGTCTTAAGTCCTCTGATAAAGATCCATCTTTTTTTGTGCCTGTAATTACCCATATACTTTCACTTACTCCTCTATGGGTTAAAGGAATATTTTCAAAACCTATGGCTTGCATGCTCGATATTCCCGGAATATAATAGGAGTTAATACCATGTTCTCTTGCAAAAATCATTTCCTCATAACCTCTTCCGAAAATAAAGGGATCTCCTCCTTTAAGACGGACAACACTTCCTTTTTCATAGGCCTTTTCCTTAATTAATTCATGAATGGCTTCCTGGGGAGTGTGACAACCATAGGGTTGTTTACCTACATATATTTTCTCACAATGTTTAGGACAGAGCTTTAGGAGTTCTTTATTGGCCAGATTATCATACAATACCACCCTTGCATTCTGTAATATTTTAGAAGCTTTTATGGTTATTAGTTCCGGATCACCAGGCCCGGCCCCAACCACGTAAAGTTCTGGGGTAGTTTTTGGATTTCTTCCCCCTTTTGAAATAACTCCCCTTAAAAATTGAATGCTTCTTTTGAATATCATATATATTTTTCAAGTAGTTAGGTTTAAAAATAGACCTGATTTGTAAATTATTTATAAAATTTTTATAAAACTAGTTTATTTTTAAACTTGTTTTTATATATTTGACAATAATTATTAAAAATATGGTTTAAAAATAAACTATATATTGAAAAATTAGTATTTATAATTACGGTGATTAGAGAAAGATTAAGAGAAGTGGCCCGGATTAAAAGAAAATTTCAAATAACACTTAAAAAAAGAGATATATGTTAAGAACAGACCGGAAGACCATAATCGTGATAGGGAATGGAATGGTGGGATATAAGTTTTGTGAAAAACTAGTAGCAAAATCTAAAGAATATAATCTCATTGTCTTCGGAGAAGAGCCACGACATGCTTACGACAGGGTACATCTTAGTGAATATTTCAATGGAAAAGATGCAGATGATCTTTCTCTTTCTTCCATTGATTGGTATAGAGAAAATGATATTGTCCTCCATCTTGGAGATCCTGTTAAAGAAATAATCAGGTCGGATAAAAAGATAATTTCTCATTCCGGCTTGATTTTGTCTTATGATTATCTGGTTATGGCTACCGGGTCTTCAGCATTTGTTCCCAACATTCCTGGTGTAGAGAAAGATGGCGTATTTGTCTACAGAACCATTGAGGACTTAGAGATGATTAAATCTTTTGCGCCAAAAACAAAAATTGGCGGGGTAATGGGTGGAGGTTTATTGGGGCTGGAAGCCGCTAAAGCCTTGTTGGATCTTGGAATTAAAGAAACACATGTAATTGAATTCGCTCCCCGCTTAATGCCCAGACAAATTGATTCCAGTGGAAGTAAAGTGCTAGAGTCAAAATTGGAAAGCTTAGGTCTTAACATTCATCTTAATAAAAATACAAGCCGCATTGCCGGAGGTGAAACCATTGAAGCTTTAGAATTTGCCGACGGGTCCACCCTTCCTTTGGATATGTTGGTTATTTCTGCAGGAATCAGACCAAGAGATGAACTGGCAAAAGCAGCAGGATTGGAAGTCGGGGAAAGAGGGGGAATTTTGGTAAATGAAAAAATGCTTACCAACGATGATAACATTTTTGCTATCGGAGAATGTGCGCTTTATAAAGGAATGATCTATGGCCTTGTAGCCCCGGGGTATGAAATGGCAGAAGTGGTTGCCGCTCAAATAACTACCTGTGAGAAACAATTTACAGGTTTTGATATGAGCACCAAGCTTAAACTTATAGGCGTAGACGTGGCAAGTTTCGGTGATGCTTTTATATCAGAGCCTCAAAGCAAAACCATAAGTTTCGAAGATAAACACAAAGGAATTTATAAAAGGATCAACATCAGTGCAGATGGAAAGTACCTTTTGGGCGGAATTTTAATCGGAGATGCAGATGCCTATAATATTTTACTTCAAACGGTTAACAATAACATTCCTATAAGTTCTAATCCAGAAGAATTGATTCTAGGTTCTCGTGACGGACAAGCAAGTGAAGGTGCAGGAATCATGAGCCTCCCGGACGAAGCTTTGATTTGTTCATGTGAAGCGGTTTCTAAAGGATCTATTTGTTCTGCTGTGGTAGATCAGAATGTTACTTCTGTTGAGGGAATGAAAAAATGTACAAAAGCAGGAACAGGATGTGGCGGATGTATTCCCATGATCAAAGATTTGATTGTAAGTACACAAAATGCAAACGGTATTTATGTAAAAAATGTGCTTTGCGAGCATTTTGACTATTCAAGACAAGAGTTGTTTGATCTGGTAAAAGTAAATAGCATAAAAACATACGATGAAGCATTGGATCATTTTGGAAAAGGTGATGGTTGTGAAGTTTGCAAACCTGCTTTGGCAAGCATATTCTCCAGTTTATGGAATGATTTAATTCTAAAACAAGTACAAATTCAGGACAGCAATGACCGCTATCTGGCAAATATTCAAAAGGGCGGTACCTATTCAGTAGTTCCACGGATTCCGGGAGGGGAAATTACTCCGGATAAGTTGATCGTATTAGGAGAAGTCGCCAGGAAATATGGCCTTTATACTAAAATAACCGGTGGACAAAGGATTGATATGTTCGGCGCTCATATTAATGACCTTCCTGCTATTTGGGAAGAATTGATAAATGCAGGTTTTGAAAGCGGACATGCTTATGGAAAAGCCCTTCGTACAGTAAAAAGTTGCGTAGGAAGTACCTGGTGCAGATTCGGACTGCAGGATAGCGTATCTTTTGCCATTGAAATTGAAGAAAGATACAGAGGAATCAGGGCTCCACATAAATTAAAAGGTGGGGTTAGCGGATGTATCCGGGAATGTGCAGAGGCTCAGTCAAAAGATTTTGGAATCATCGCTACGGAAAAGGGTTATAATCTTTATGTATGTGGAAATGGAGGTGCAAAACCTCAACATGCGCAATTATTTGCAGCGGACATAGATAGGGAAACATGCTTAAAGTATCTCGATAGATTCCTGATGTTTTATATAAAAACTGCTGATCCTCTTACACGAACAGCTACCTGGCTGAATAAGATGGATGGAGGACTTTCTTATTTGAAAAATGTAATTATCAATGACAGTCTTGGCTTAGCGGAACAATTGGAAACAGAAATGAAGACGCTGATTGAAACCTACCATTGTGAGTGGAAAGAAGTAGTGGAGAATCCTGAATTAAGAAAGCATTTCGTTCATTTTGTAAATGCGCCTGAAGAAAAGGATCCTTCTGTTGGATTTGAACCGATGCGGGAAATGGTGAAAGCTAAAGCCTGGTAAATTTATTAAAGTCAAATAACACTTAAAACTAAAAATAAAATGTATGGACACCGTTATCGATATTCCCTGGACCTTTGTATGCTATCAAAAGGACGTTCCAGAAAATGGCAGCGTTTGTGTCATTCATAAAAATGAACAAATCGCAGTCTTTAATTTCACAAGGCGGGGGGAATGGTTTGCAACACAAAATTTATGTCCTCACAAACAGCAGATGGCGCTTTCCCGAGGAATGATCGGAAGTCATGGAGAGGAATGCGAACCCAAAGTCGCGTGCCCTTTTCATAAAAAGTCTTTTTCTTTAACGACAGGTGAATGCTTAACCGGAGATGATTTTAAGATTAAAACCTATCCGGTAAAAGTAGTGGAAGACAGGGTTTTTATAGGAAACTTATAAGAAATTCCTGCTGACTGCTGAAGAATTACCATCCCTTATTACTGATACTGAATTTTAAGTTGGACTTAATACAATATCAGTTACTTAAGCCCTAAAATATATAATTAAAATTCTTTTCAAATGGATAAGCTTTTAGGCGTTGTATTATCCGGTGGAGAAAGTAAGCGTATGGGTTATGATAAAGGATTGTTACCTTTTCAAAATGATTTATGGGCGTCTCACATAGCTGGAAAATTAAAACAATTGGAAATTCCTGTAGTAATTTCGATCAACCTCAGTCAATTAGAGGAATATAGTAAAGTGTTTTCCATTAGGGAATTGGTAATAGATAAGCCAATGGATGTGAAAGGTCCTTTAAAAGGTTTATTAAGTGTTCATCAAAAATTCCCTGATCATGATCTGTTACTGCTCGCTTGTGATATGATAGACATGGAGCGTGATACCCTGGAAAACCTTATCTTTTCTTATATTTCAGCGTCTTCCTATGATTATTATGTTTATTTGAACGGAGAACAAATAGAGCCCTTGTGCGCAATATATACTTCTGTTGCATTGAAAAAAATCAATGAAATAATGAAATCAAAAGACTTGCTAAGTTTTAGTCTGAAAGGTATAATTTCCTCTGGACACCTTAAAATTAATTTTCCTACCAATAACATAAGTTTTAAAAACTATAACAGACCTAATGATCTTAAGATCAAAAACACCATTTAACCAGATTTTGGGAGGTTGGTCCTTTAAAGACTTATAATACCATTTGATGTCGTTTAGTTAAGGAGAATGAGAGATAAAATACAATTAAAAATAACAAGTGCTTTTCATTTGTTTTTGCAATGATAGCAGTGATCACATAAGCTGCCTTTGGCTAACCTTTGGGTCAGCTAGGGTTTGCGCGGGTTAGGCACAGCAGCGTTGGGATCACGGGGCCCTGCGGCCTGAGCAAAAAAATTGGAGTACAAGTAAATCTTATACTATAAGTTAAAGTTTAAAAGTCTTAACAAAACGACACTATAATACCATTTAAAAACCATTAAAACTGACTTTGATGAATATAACGGGGAAAGCAACAAGTCTTAATCTTCTGAATTTTAAAACGCCCCAAATGCGGGCCTTTCATATCACCTGGTTCACCTTCTTTTTGTGTTTTTTCGGGTGGTTTGGAATTGCCCCGTTGATGCCGGTAGTTAGGGAAGAATTAAATCTGACCCAGGGACAAATCGGAAACATAATTATAGCTTCCGTAGCCATTACCGTTTTTGCCAGGCTATTGATCGGCTGGCTTTGCGACCGGGTAGGACCGCGGATCTGTTTTGCATTGTTGCTGATTATCGGCTCCATTCCCGTAATGTGTATTGGTTTCAGTAATAGCTATGAAAGCTTTCTTTTGTTTAGACTTGCCATTGGTGTGATAGGCGCATCGTTTGTAATTACACAGTACCACACTTCAGTGATGTTTGCAAAAAATGTTGTGGGTACTGCAAATGCCACTGCCGCCGGCTGGGGTAATTTAGGGGGTGGCGTTACTTTAATGGTTATGCCCTTGATTTTTGCAGCATTTGTAGGGGCAGGATATACGAGTGGTGAAGCTTGGAGATACAGCATGGTTGTTCCCGGCTTCGCTTTATTTGTCATGGGTTTTGTTTATTATTTCTACACACAGGATACTCCAAAAGGCAATATCCTTGAATTACGAAAAAATGATCCCAAATATCAAGCAAAGGAAGGCGACAGCAAGGGAAGTTTCTGGAACGCCTGCAAAGATTTCAGGGTTTGGGTCCTGTTTCTGGTATATGGTTCTTGTTTTGGAATTGAGATTACTATTGATAACATAGCCACACTTTATTTTGTCGATAATTTTAAACTGGGAATAGGCGAGGCGGGGCTAATTGCAGGTACCTTCGGAATGATGAATCTTTTTGCCCGGTCTCTTGGAGGAATTTTCGGAGATAAAGCTGGTAAAAGTTATGGACTAAAAGGAAGGATCTTTATCCTGAGTTTCTTTTTACTCTTCGAAGGATTGGGAATAATACTATTTTCAGAAATGGTCATGCTTCCTATGGCCATTGCGGCTATGTTATTCTTCGCCTTTTTTCTAAAAATGTCCAATGGAGCTACTTACTCGGTGGTGCCATTTATTAATAAAAAAGCGATTGGAGCAGTTTCAGGGATTGTGGGGGCAGGAGGAAATGTGGGAGCGGTTTTAGCCGGATTCCTTTTTACGGCCGAAGGTATTTCATACAGGCAGGGGCTTTACATTATAGGAATCGTAGTGGCCCTTGTTGCCATCCTTTCTCTTTTACTCGCGCTTACAAATAAAATGGAAGAAAAATCATTTGATGAGGAATATAAAGGTGAATTAAAATTAAAAGAAACGATGGCTTAGAAAAGGTTTGAGGTATGAGGTTCGAGGTTTGCAGATTTCTGACTTTGTTCCTTCAACCTATTTCACTGGCTTTACTCAATACTAGCTATCAACGACTAAATACTAAATACTCTCAATGTCGATAAAAACCGAAACCAGCTTTAAGTCTACCTGTTCCTATTGTGGAGTAGGATGTGGAGTTATTGTCAAAAAGGATCGGCAAAATAAGATTACTGTAGAAGGAGATAAGGATCATCCTGTCAACAAAGGCATGCTTTGCTCCAAAGGAATGAATCTGCACTATACTTTGATGGACAAATCCGACCGGCTGCTTTATCCTGAAATGCGATGGAACAGAAGTCAACCATTACAAAGAGTAACCTGGGAGGAAGGATTGGACAGGGCTGCGGCGGTTTTTAAATCAATAATTGCAAAACATGGCCCCGATTCGGTAGGTTTTTATGTTTCCGGTCAATGCCTCACAGAGGAATATTATCTGATCAATAAATTAATCAAAGGATTTATCGGTTCGAATAATATTGATACCAATTCCAGGCTTTGCATGAGTTCTGCGGTAGTAGGTTACAAAATGACTTTGGGAGAAGATTCCGTACCGCTTTCTTATGATGACATAGAACTTTCCGATTGCATCCTTGTTACCGGAGCCAATCCTGCCTGGTGTCATCCTATTTTATGGAGGAGAGTGGAAGCCCATAAAGCGGCTAATCCTGACGTAAAAATTATAGTAGTTGATCCTAGAAAAACCAATACTTGTTCCATTGCAGACATTCATTTGCAAGTCAATCCAGGAACCGATGTAGTGCTTTACAATGCCATTGGCAGGGCCTTAATAGAGATGGAATATATTGACGAAGATTTTATTGAAAAGCATACCGATGGCTTCATAAAATATTACGAGCAAGTGATGAAAAGAAGCTTGAGGGAAGCTGCTTCAATTTGCGGCGTTAAATTGGAAGATATTCGTTGGACCGCTCAATATATTGGTGAATCCAAAGGATTTATTTCCATGTGGGCGATGGGCTTGAATCAAAGCGTAATCGGGACAAACAAAAATGTGAGTTTAATTAATCTCTCACTTATTACGGGAAAAATCGGGAAACCGGGCAATGGCCCTTTTTCCCTAACAGGCCAGCCAAATGCAATGGGAGGACGGGAAGTAGGTGGACTGGCAAATTTACTTCCCGCCCATAGAAACCTTCTTGATCCGGATCATAGAGTGGAAGTAGAAAAATTTTGGAAAATTGAGTCGGGAAAAATCGCTTCAAAGCCTGGTTTGACGGCAACAGAAATGTTTGATGCTATGGCTGAAGGAAAGCTCAAAGCCGTCTGGATCGTTTGCACCAATCCCCTGGTAAGTTTGCCTGATACGAGAATGGTTGAGGAAGCTTTAAAAAAGGCCAGGTTTGTTATCGTTCAGGACATCTCAAAAAAGTCAGATACGCTAAAGTATGCGGATCTTGTTTTGCCTGCCGCCATGTGGGGGGAAAAGCAAGGAACAATGACCAATTCGGAAAGGAGGATCAGTTATTTGAATAAAGTAACAGAAGCGCCAGGAGAAGCATTGCCAGATGCTGAAATCATTATTCGGTTTGCAAAAAAAATGGGATTTGGTGATGCCTTTAACTTTAGGAGTGAAGGGGAAATCTTTGAAGAACATACTCGGTCAACAGCAGGAACAAATATTGACATCACGGGTTTGAACTATGAAATATTAAAAGAAGAAGGCACCAAGCAATGGCCTTATTCTTCCGCTTCTTTGAATTTAAATGGAGGAACAAAAAGATTATTTACTGATTTTAAATTTTATACACCCAATCAAAGGGCGCAAATCATTGCTTGTGAAGATGAAAATCATTCCGAAAAAGTATTGCCTGATTTTCCTTTAATTCTTACTACAGGCCGGATTCGTGATCAGTGGCATACCATGACCAGAACGGGAAAGGTAAATAAACTTAAACAACACATTGGCAAAAATTATCTTGAAATCCATCCTAAAGATGCTGCCCAAAGGGAGATAAAAGAAGGTGATTTGGTGGAAGTACTGAATCCAAGAGGGGCAGTTCGGGTAAATGCGAAAGTCACGACAGATATTAAGCGCGGCGTTGTTTTTCTACCCATGCATTTTGGAAAAATTTTGCAGTCCGATTTAAGCCGGACAAATAATCTCACTAATAACCTTGTTGATCCAAAATCAAAAGAACCGGATTTTAAGTTTTCAGTCGTACAAGTAAAAAAGTATAACAAACCCAGACAAAAAATTCTCATAATCGGGGCTGGGGCAGCAGCCTTCGGTTTTGTTAAAAGCTATCGGGAAATAAATGATGAGGACGAAATAGAAATTTTTTCAAATGAAATTTATCCTTTTTACAACAGGGTAATGCTTCCCGATTATTTTAGCGGCGAGCAGCATTGGGAGCAGCTGATCAAGATGCAGGAGGGAGAAGAGAATGATTACAGGATCAGGTTGAACAGGGGTAAAACAATAAGCAAGATCAATCCTCAGGATAAGTTTATTGAAGATTCGGAGGGAATTAAATATTCCTATGATCTTTTAATTATTGGAACCGGAAGCCGGCCTAATATACCTTCAGGAGTTCCTTCAAGCTTGTCGGGGATTTTCACTATGCGCACAAGAAATCATGCGGATGAATTGAAAAATTATACCAAAGCAGGAGATCACGTGGTAGTAGTGGGCGGAGGATTGCTCGGACTTGAAATGGCAGCATCCTTGAAGGAAGTAGGAATAGAAGTTACCTTGATCCAGCGAAGTCTGAAATTGATGGACCGGCAGTTGGATGCTCTTGGTAGCCAGCTATTATATGAGGAAGTAGCAGACCGGGGAATCAGTGTTTATTTTAATGATGAGATCCAAACATTTCTGGGCCACGAAAAACTCACCGGCCTTAAAATGAAAAGTGGCAGGTACATAGAATGCAATGCGCTGATTTATGCAGTCGGAACAGTGCCGAATACGGAGTTGGCAAAAGAAGCAGGGCTCCAATGCAACAGAGGCGTAGTGGTGAATGAATACCTTCAAACTTCTCATGAAAATATTTATGCAATAGGGGAATTGGCAGAATTTAACCAGGTTTTATTTGGAATCACTGCTGCGGCAGAACATCAGGCGGAAGTGCTCTCAAAATATTTGGGTGGAGACATGTCGAGCTATTATGAGGGTTCACTTTCCATGAACATATTAAAAATCTCCGGATTGAACCTTTGTTCGATTGGAACGATTGAAACACCGAGGGATCCGGAATATGAAGAAGTGATCTTTATTGATAAGTCAAAGAGGTATTACAAAAAGTGCATTATTCATAAAGACCGGCTGGTAGGCGCTATTCTTATTGGGGATAAAACAGAGTTTGCCGAATTCAAGGATTTGATTCAGAATAAGATAGAGCTTTCCGAAAAGCGGCTTCAATTGTTGAGGTCGGGCCAAAAAGGAGAAAGTGTATTAGGAAAATTGGTTTGTTCCTGTAACAATGTGGGTGAAGGAAATATCATCAACAGAATTCAGGGTGGAATCAAAGACCTTAAAGAATTATGTCAGCTTACGGGTGCAGGCATGGGTTGTGGAAGTTGTAAGCCCGAAGTGAAGAATATTCTGGAAGGAAGCTGGAAGTAAAGAGTGGGAAGATGGAATAAGAAAAGATTTAAATTCTGAAACAGAACTTCGAGCTCCCACTTCCCTTTTTAAAAAATAAAATAAATGTTACTACTCAGAACTTTATTAAAACCACCCTGTCGACCGACATCCCTCCTTGAAAAGGAGGGAAAGGCAGCATTTTCAAGTAAAGTAGCATTACAAAATGCGCTAAATAATTCAAAAAATCATATGAAAATTCTTTCCAAACATCCGTCCCCTCCTTTTTTCAAGGAGGGGTGTCCGCAGGACGGGGTGGTTAAAGAGTGAGCAATTACGAGTAAATATTTGAAAGTATTTAAAAAAGCAATCATGGACAGAAAACTTTCCACTTCCTACTTCCCTCTTAACCATGGAAAATAAAATTCTCATCAAAATAAATGTAAAAGGTGGTATCCTTTCTATTGGAGATCTGGATTATATGGTCAATTCCATAAAAAAATATGGGGTTCAGGAATTGTGTATTGGGGAAAGGCAAAACCTTTACTTCACTGCCCATGGAAGAACCAGGGATGCTTTAGAAAAGCTACTTAGGACAAGAGATTTTGAGTTTGAAATAGATGCTGAGTCTTTTCCAAATATTGTAAGCTCTTATGCTGCTGAGGATATTTTTTCCGGCAGCACCTGGCTCAGTGAAGGAATTTATCAGGATATACTTAATTCTTTAACCTTTAATCAACAAGTAAAAATTAATATTGTAGATAATAAGCAGGGATTTGCTCCCCTTTTTACCGGACATCTTAATTTTATTTCTTCCTCACACCTTAATTTTTGGTATTTATACATCAATCATCCTGCTGTAAAAGGATTTCAGAGATGGCCAGTCCTAGTTTATAGTACAGAGATTGGACGATTGTCAAAAGTTTTAGACACAGCTCTGACAACTGAAAAGGAAGTTGACTTGAAAAATCTGATTCATAAAATAAATATTGAAATGAAGCTTATGGTAGCGGACATCACAGATGAAGCTTCTATTCCGATTACCAGATTTCCCAATTATGAGGGATTAAATAAAATAGGGGATAAGTATTGGCTTGGGATCTATAGACGCCAGAATTGCTTTTCTATGGATTTTCTTGAAGCATTGTGCGAAATATGCCTGGAAACTAAGGTGGGAAAGTTATGTCTTACCACCTGGAAGTCTCTTATTATTAAAGGTATTCCCGAAGAAATGAAACAAAGCTGGGAGAAATTTCTGGGTTTTCAGGGAATAAATACGAGGCATTCATCTATTGAACTTAACTGGCAATTACCCGATTTTGATAAATCAGCCTTAAAGCTTAAAAAGTACCTGGTAAATCAATTTAATAAAGCCGATTTGCAAACCAATGGCCTGGCTTTTACTTTAAAAACCCGACCTATGGACCTGGCAGGCTCGATAGTTATTGAAAGAAAAGGCAGGTTAAATATTGGCAGCCATTCTTTTTTACCTGTTTACAATATCCTCTTTGCCGAAGATTTTAATCCTAATGCTTTAAAATGGGAAGTATATGCTGTTGACATCAGGAAAAGAGATTTGCCCTATTATTTGATGTTGCTTTGCAGGAATTACTATGAGCAATTAGGAAAGAAGACAACAAAAAACTTTCATATTGCTTCAGAAGATGAAGCTGGGATCAACAAAGAGAAAACCTATCAGTGTATGGATTGCCTTACCCTTTACCAGGAAAAATTTGGAGATGAGGTAAATAATATTCTTCCTAACACTTCTTTCGAAAATTTACCAGATGGATATAATTGTCCGGTTTGCGAAAGTCCAAAGTCCAGGTATCAGGAAAGAAGTCTTAAGAAAGCGTCAAAAAGTGAGGTTGTTGTTTTGGAAAAATAATCCCCTAATAAACTTCCTGAATTAATTTTTGCTTCTAAAGCAATTAGGAGCGTTTTTCTACTTTTTGGTAAGGCCTGGTTAAAAGCCTCCTGATTTAACTTAAATCGTTCGGATAGTTTCCGTATGTTTTCTTTTGCAGTTCTTTTCATAATAAAAAGAATCCTCTGTCAGTAGAAAAGTTGTTTTTCCTGTCATCCTAAGAAACGATTCGAAAATTCCTTATTTTATCAATAGAGCTTTTCCATTTAAATTACCCCTTTGAAATCAATAACAACTACCACTTATGACCGACAAACCTTTATTTACCGAAAAAAAATATCTTGTTATTTTAATATTTGTTACCTCGTTGTTCATGCTATGGGGAATTGCCATGACAATGGGAGATGTTTTGAATAAGCATTTTCAAAATGTACTGAGCGTTTCAAAATCTCAATCCGGGCTGGTTCAATTCTCGATTTTTGGTGCCTATGCTGTAATGGGTATTCCGGCGGGTTTATTTATGAAGCGCTTCGGCTATAAAAAAGGAGTTCTTTTAGGACTTATACTTTACGCTTTCGGAGCATTTCTTTTTGTTCCGGCCTCTAATGCCGAATCTTTCTCTTTTTTCAGGTTTGCTTTATTTATTCTGGCCTGCGGATTGGCCACATTGGAGGCTGTGGCGCATCCTTTCGTTGCTTCTTTGGGAGACCAGCGTACGAGTGACCAACGGATAAACTTTGCTCAGGCATTTAATGGATTAGGAGCAGTAATCGGACCTTTGCTTGGTGGTTATTTCATCCTTAGAGCAGGACAAGGAAATGACCTTGAGTCCGTAAAAATGCTTTATATAATTATTGGCGCTGTAATTACTGCCATTGCAATTGCTTTTTCTTTTGTTAAGGTCCCGGCGCTAACCGATCCACATGCAGTAGATCCTAATACCTACGAGGTAGGGACGGATCCAGAAGAGCTAAAAGAGTCCAAAGGTTTATTTCAGCATAAACATTTTGTTTGGGCAGTAGTTGCCCAGTTTTTTAATGTGGCAGCGCAGGGGGGAACCTGGGCTTATTTTATCAATTATGGGCATGAAAAGATGGGTTTGCCAGACGATCAGGCCTCTTACTATTTTTCTTTGAGTATGGTCATGATGATGCTGGGGCGTTTTGCCGGCACGTTTTTAATGAAGTTTATAGCGCCTAATAAATTGCTTTATATCTATGCCCTGGCAAATATTGTCATGTGCATAATCGTAGCTCAAAGCTGGGGATGGACCTCCTTTATTGCATTAATAATGATCAATTTCTTCTTTAGCATCATGTTCCCGACCATATTCAGTTTGGGACTTAAAGACTTGGGAAGACATACCCAGCAGGCTTCTTCCTTTATCGTAATGGGCGTTGTAGGTGGCGCATTGTTTCCGCCGCTAATGGGGCTTGTAGCAGATAAAGACATAGCCTCAGCTTATTACCTTCCCATTATTTGTTATGCAGTCATCTTTCTGTTTGGATATAAACTTTATAAAAGGGATTAATCGGAGTAAAGATTTCACACAAAGCGTTTGTCAGCAATTATAAGTCCCTATATAGGGGACTTTTCAACAACTCTAATTTGCTGAAAAATCAGGCCTGGGAATACTTTTGCTCATGGATTACCCGGATTTCCACGGATTGTTCTTTTTTCTGTGTAAATCAGTGAAATCTGTGAGTTAAAAAAAGTGAAACATTTACTCACGGAACCCCGATTTCCATGGATTATTTTCTTTCTGTGTAAATCCGTGAAATCTGTGAGATAAAAAAAATGAACCATTTGCCCACTTGCGTGAAGCCTTACACAGAAATTAATTATCACATTAAAGAATGTTTTACCTGAAAATGCTTTATTTTGATGTTTATACTCAACCTTTGTTTTAATGATTTTTGACTTCCGATTAAAGGTATTTTATACTGTTGCTCATAAGCTAAGCTTTACCAAAGCTTCACATGAGCTTTTTATTACCCAACCGGCAGTTACAAAACACATCAATGAGCTTGAGCAGCAGCTAAAGGTTCCATTATTTAAAAGACATGGAAATACAATCTCGCTGACACCGGCAGGGCAAGTACTTGAAAAGTATGCCCAGCAGATCTTCCAGATTTATGCTTCCCTGGAAAATGAATTGGTGCAAATGACAGATGAAGCCAAGGGAAATATTCGTATTGGCGCAAGCACTACATTGGCCCAGTATGTTCTTCCTAAAATATTGGCCTTATTTAAAAAAGCCCATCCTTCCATTCATGTTACTTTTATCAATGGGAATAGTGAATTTATCGAACAACAGGTGATCAATGAAAAAATAGATATCGCCATTGTTGAAGGCATTTCTCATCTTCCCCAAATTATGTATGAGCCTTTTGTTAAAGATGAGATTGTCCTGGTTTGCAAATTAACCAATAAGCTAAGCCAGAAAGGGGAAATTAAACCTGATCAATTATTGTCCATCCCGCTTATTTTAAGGGAGCATGGCTCAGGCACCTTGGATGTTATTTATAAAGCGCTCTCCAAAGCCAGCATTCACCCTAAAGATCTAAGAAATGAAATTCAACTGGATAGTACGGAAAGCATAAAACAGTATTTGATGTTTTCCGAATGTGCAGCATTCCTTTCCATCCATTCTATTGCAAGGGAGCTGCGGCAAAATGAACTGAGCATTATCGATATAAAAGGAATAGATATCTACCGGACTTTCCAGTTTATTCGCCTCCACGGTCAGACTACCAAACTTCCCGAATTATTTAAACGGTTTTGTCTTAGTCACTATAACTTTAAGTAATACCTTATAAAATGTTGTGATTGGTTTTTGACCGCGGAGTGGCTGAATTTTGCCCTACCCAAAAGGGAATAAAAAGACACACATATGGCTTTAATGATCACTGACGAATGTATAAACTGTAACGCTTGTGAACCAGAATGCCCTAATAATGCCATTTATGAAGGTGGGGCAGAATGGAACTGGGCACAAGGAACCGGTTTAACAGAAGTAGAGCTGGAAGACGGAACCATCATCGATGGAAATGCACCTTACGATCCTATTTCAACCAGTATTTATTACATAGTTCCTGATAAATGTACCGAATGCATGGGCTTCCATGAAGAACCCCAGTGTGCCGCTGTTTGTCCCGTCGATTGCTGCGTAAAAGATCCGGAAAATGTAGAAGAAGAGGAGATGTTGCTTGCAAAAAAAGCATGGCTGCACGCAGAAGTTTAAAATTTTTCCTTGACCTTGTTTGAAATAGTAAGGACTGTGATTATAAGAGAACATGAGAAAATGCCATTGCAGTCCTTAATTTCTACCTTATATTTTGAAAGCTATCGTTTGTTCCCTGATTAAGGCTATAAAATTTTTTAGGAAAAGCTTTGGAGAATTGTAATCCAACCGAAAGTTAGCCCTACGCGCTAATGAAAAGTGAATCATGATTTTGTTTATCCCGTAAGTTTAGGTGTCTGCTGAACAATTACTTTTTTAGATTTTTTGAACCAAAGCAAAAAAAACTAAAAAGTAGTCATTTGTAAAAATCTTCTTTAGTTATTTGTACATTTATCTTCCATTAAATCAACAACCTAAATAGAAAAGTTATGAGATACGATGATTTGGAAAGATTAAATGCGCTGAGGGAAAAAGGGGCAATTACTGAGGACGAATATCAAAGAGAAAAAGAAAAAATTCTTAATTCTCCTGCTCCTTCATCCGCTTCAGGAAATATGCTTGGGCTGACTACCAATACCTATTGTATGTTTATCCATCTGACTCAGTTGTGTGGTTATTTTGTTCCCCTGGCTGGCATGGTGGTACCGATACTTTTGTGGGTATTGAATAAGGAACATAATCCTGTCGTTGACAAGCATGGTAGAATTGTACTAAACTGGATCATTTCTTCTTTTATTTATTTGTCCATTTTGGGGCTCCTTTGCGCGCTGATTATTGGCATTCCTTTTTTTATAGCGTTCATCGTAGCAAATTTTGTTTTTATTATACTAGGTGGAATGAAAGCCAATTCAGGGCAATACTATAAATATCCTTTTTCCATAGAGTTTGTAAAAGTTGACAATCGGATGGAGATAATCAAATAATTTTAATCGGTTGATTTGTTTGTAGTATCCAGGTCGATGTTTTCCGTACTTCTTGAATCACCTGTTGGTCTAACGTTTTCGTCCGGCACTTCAGTAATTGTGTCAGACTCAAGCTTGTTCTGATTTTGCTTACCTTCTTTATTCGAACAGGAAAAAATCAGGAAACCTAAAGACGCCAAAATCATTATAATATAACTTTTCATACGCAGATAAACGTTTTTATAATTATCAGATGGAATACGCCATTTATGGCTATTAATGTTTTTCGTTAAAAGAACCTCTTAACTCAATTTAAGAAACGTTACCGCGAAAGTTAAGTTGATATAGTATAATTTACCTTAATACTAGCAAGTATGGATAGTTACGTTATTCCGGATCAAACACACATTGGTCATGTGCATTTGAAAGTTTCTGATCTTCCGAGGGCGCTTAAGTTCTATTGTGATTTGCTGGGCTTTTCTTTGACAACCACTTATGGAAACCAGGCTGCCTTTATTTCAGCGGGAGGATATCATCATCATATTGGGTTAAATACCTGGTACAGTAAAAACTCACCACCTGCTCCCGTGGAAAGTCCGGGACTGTTTCATACTGCAATAGTGTACCCCACACGTAAGGACCTGGCAATTGCTTTTAAAAGGTTAATTGATGCGAATTATCCTTTAACCGGTGCATCTGATCATGGGGTTTCTGAGGCTCTGTATCTTAATGATCCGGATGAGAATGGCGTGGAGTTATACTGGGATCGACCAAAAGAAAAATGGCCACTGAAACCGGACGGTTCAATTGATATGTATACCCGCGTACTGGATTTGAATAATTTGTTAAAGGAAATAGAATGATCCCGACTTCAATTTATTTGGTTAAAATTATTTCTTGAAGTATGTTTATGAAAAACCTTTTTGTAAATGGCAATATTAAATAACCTTGGAGTTTATAAGGATTTTGGACTTTTAGTAATGAGAATTGGTGTGGGTGCAATGATGGTTGTGCATGGATATCCGAAAGTTTTGGGCGGTCCTGACTATTGGGAAAAAGTAGGTGTAAACATGAGAAATATAGGAGTTGACTTTCTTCCTGTATTTTGGGGAGCTATGGCCGCCGGCACAGAAGCCTTTGGTGGTTTGCTGTTGATTTTAGGTTATTTCTTCAGACCGACTTGTCTTTTGTTGGTTTTCACAATGATTGTCGCTGCCATCTCACATTTTTCCAGGGGACAGGGAGTCAACGAGGCTTCACATGCAATAGCGCTCGGCTTTGCGTTTTTCGGATTGATGTTTATTGGCCCAGGTAAACATGCCTTGGAAAAGGGGTAACGAATTTGCAACAAACGAAACCAAGAATATCAATTCATCGACTTGTTACTACCAAGGCAGTTTTTATCGTGACAATTATTGTGATGACATTGACTATTTTGGGAATTTGGCTATTCGGTGTTGGACAGAACAATACAATTTACACGAACTCAATTCTTTCTACCAGCATTTTATCAATTGCATTTTTCTTGTTTTTGGTGATCGGTCTTTACCGGGGAATAAAACTTAAAGACGATCTCGGAAAAATAACTGATAAAATTAAAGACTCGGAATTTCCTGACCTTTCGGGTGGGTTGGAATTACCCTCAGAAGTTCCTGAAATTGGAGAAGGGTTTGCGGGTATTATTCTTGGAATTTTGGCATGGCTTTTATTCTCAATACTGATAATACTATTTGTTTGGTTATTTGGGACTGTATTTTGGATTCTGATCTTGACTTTTTCGGCGATGCTTTACTGGATTTTTTTTAGAGCATTAAGACTTGTTTTTAAAAATTCTAATAAATGTAAAGGTGACTTAATTATGAGCCTCGCTTACGGATTTGGTTACACAATACTTTATAACTTTTGGATTTATTGTATTATTTTATCCGCTTATTATTTTAACAATTGATTGAAAATTTCAGATGATTAAGCAACTTTTCCTGATCCAACTAGCGGAAATTAGTGTAAATGGATAAAATAAGTTATCAGCTCCTTTTCAATATCCAGTTAAATAATCTGTCCGCGTCTTCTTTTTTACAAAGTTCCGTTCCGGGATTCATTGTTGCGGCAGTTCCGCAGGCAACACCGTATTGAGCCATTTCTACGGGGCTTTTTCCCAAAGCCAGTGACAGAATCATACCGCCAACCATACAGTCCCCTGCACCTACTGTACTTCTTTTGGGCACTGATGGCGCAGGAATATGTTTTGAGATATCTTTGGTGACAAGCAATGCGCCGCTTGCTCCAAGTGACACCACAATAATTTCAATTTTCCCTTTTTTTATTAGTTCATGAGCCACTTCATCCACTTCTTCCGCGGTGATCGATTCCCTTCCTGCCAGTTTGCTTAGTTCTCCAATATTTGGTTTCAGAAGATATACTCCTTCATTTACCGCAACTTCTAACGCATCCCCGGAAGTGTCAATAATTAGTTTTGATCCAAGTTCACGGGCCGTTTTTGCTATTTTCCTAATGTATGACTTATCCAATCCTTTTGGCAAGCTTCCGCTTGCAACCAGGTAGTCAGGTTTTACGGGTAGCGATTTTAATAATTTTAAACAGTAATCTGCCTCTTCTTCACTTACCGTTGGTCCTTCCATAATAAACCTGAATTGATGATTCGTAGCTTTTTCAACTACAGTAAAATTTTCCCGGGTAGGTTCGTTTATTCTATAGGATCTAAATTCAATTTTTTCTTTTGTCAGAAGTTTTTCAAACAGATCACCCCTATGTCCTCCTGATGGAAAAATAGCGACGGATTCACCGCCTAGCTTTTTTATCGCTCTTGAAACATTTACACCTCCGCCACCTGCTTCATAAGTAGGATTCTCACACCTTAGTTTTGACTCCGGCATAAGTTTTTCGGTGAGGGTGGTTTTGTCAATTGCAGGATTTAGCGTGAGGGTTACTACATTTTTCATAAAGGAGGTTTTATGTTGTCAGGTAAATTTGGGTAAAAAATAAGGATTATTCAATCTATCCTATAGAGACGCGAAACTTGGAGATGAACATGTGGGAGGTTTTTACAAAGGAAATTCCCTCTTGTCCTCCGTGCCTTCTCAGTGTTCCGTGGTAAAAAAATATAACGTTACAATCTGAATCTATAAGTATATTTTATTAGAAATACATCATAAGGAACTATATTGGAAAGCCCATGAGATATATTGGGGATCGAAAACCTGTCCCTTTCCGAATCGCCAGTCCGGCTTTGCGACCATACCACAAATAAAGTAGACCCTGGAATATATTCCCATCTCAGTACGAGGTTGGATCTGAATTGTAAAAAGTTAAAATCAGGATTATCAATGGTAAAATCTTCAACACCATCCCTGTTTTCATCAAAGCCAAAAGTGTTGTTTTCCCTATCAAATTGTATTTGATCATCACCATATAGAACGAATCTTTTTCCGAAGTTCCTGTCTTTTGACTGGGCAACTTGTTTGTATTGAGAATAAACACCTTTAGAACAAAAAGGCTGACCATAATACTGTAAGGACAAATTGGGGGTAATAATGTAATTAATCCGTATGGAGGCGCTTAGCGTTTTTTGTTTAATGGAGGCCATAACATACTTTTTGTCTGAGTTATATTCTCCCGTTTCTACATATTGTAATAAAGATTCATAGGTTGAATAAGTGGGGAATATGGACAGTTGAAGGGCATTGAATGGCTGAAAAGAAAAACCCATTTCAAAGTAATGTTCTTTCGAAACATCTTCATTACCCCAAAAATGACTTTGATAAAAATTTACTTTAAACTTTTTACGGGTGTCTGAATCTACAAATTGAGAAAAGCCTTCTCCTCCCGGATATTTTATGGCTGGCCCTCCTCTTAAATCAGCATTGCTAATACTATGGGTCGAAGGGAAGAATCCAAAACCTGCCCACCAATAATTCTTAAACTGAAAATTTGAGTTGACGTTTATTCCGGCTGTATTCCTTGTTCCTGAAAAGTCCCAGGAAGTCCATTCATTAAAATTAATATTAAGGTTTTTAAAAATAGAGAATTCTTTGAGGGTTTGATACCCTACCCATATCCATTGATTAATCTGATCTGCACTTCTTAGATATCCAATATCATTTATTTCAAAACCGGGAGAACGATAAGTTCCGCCCATTTCCGCACGAATATTTCCGCCACCGCTCTTACCAATTTTCAAAGTTCCCCCTGTTCCTGATAAAGAAGTTTTGGCCGAATCCATTGAAAAATGCCGGGTAAAAGGCCTTTGATAATACCTTCGCTGAGAAGTTTGTGTTTCTATCAACGCTTCTCTGCTTCCGATTACTTTACTCGCCAAAAAATTACCTGAAATAAAATAATTTCTGTTTTTAGTTCTGTGAACTACGTCTACTCCGCCTGAATATGCTTCTCGATGCAAGAAGGTGGACAAGTTATCATTCAGCTTTCTGTTGGTGGAGGTTACAATGCCACCAACGATGGTTTGACCTTTATTGAAATCTTTCTGAATCCTTCCTACCAGATAATTGGTCATAGGTTCTACTATTTCCTTTCGTTTTTCCCCTGCATAATATATTTCTGCTTTTTCTTCCTCGGTTATTGCTTCCAGCACACCAAAAGAAAGTCCTTTTTTGGTCTTACCTGTAAGTTTAAATGCACCTAGAATCGTAGAATAATCGGGGCTTTTAATGTATTCATCATCGTTCAGGTCAGGAGAATATTGAGGTGGCCGGCCTATTCTACGGCTGTAAAACAAATTATCACTTGTATAATTTCCTCCCGTTACTGAGGAAGAAAGCTGGTAATCCAGGATGTTTTTACTCTCCACAAAAAAAGGCCTTTGTTCCCTAAAGAAAACTTCAAACGCTGTTAGATTCACTTGTGAAGGATCTGCCTCTACTTGTCCGAAATCAGGATTTATGGTAAAATCAAGCGTAACATCACTCGTTATCCCGATTTTTCCATCCACACCTCCCGAAATTTTTATATCTCTGCCATCAGCGTATGGGTTGCCCTCTTCTTTTTCATATTGATTGGACTGGCCAACTATATAAGGCATAATCTCAAGCTGTTTTTGAGGTTTGATCCCCACGACACCATGTAACTCCCCAAACAAATGGACCCATCCGGAAGAATTTTTAGGAATATACTGCCAGTTTGAAACTTCATCTTTCCTGAATAATCTTCTTGAAACCTGAAGTCCCCATATTTGTTCTGCTTTTTTTCCGAAGCGGAGCTGGCTTAATGGAATTCGATACTCAGCCAGCCATCCCAAATCATCTGTAGAAGTTTTCAAATACCATATCGGATCCCAACTGGCGTCCCAATTGTTTCCGTCATTGGAAATGGCTTCATCTCCTTTTACACCCGAAACGCTTGCTGTAAATGAAAAAGCCGTTCTCTGGTCAAAATAGCTGTCAATGTTTATTTCCACCCAATCTCCTTCAAAGCCATCTCTTCTGGACATCCTTTTTACAATTTTTGAAGGGGCATCGTCATAGGCCCTGATGAGGACATAAAGATTTTTGTCGTCGTATAATATTTTAAAAGCAGTTTTTTGAGAAGGTCTGTCTCCGTCGGACGGTTGCCTTTGCGTAAAATCGCCGGCCCATTCCACAGTTTCCCAGGCAGGTTCATTTCCTAATCCGTCTATGGTAATATTTCCATCCAGCTTTTTGGTAGTATACACTTTCTTTTGAGCAAAGAGGATAAAAGGGATGCCGGCCAGGAGAAAGATCAGGCAAGTCCTTGTAAAAGACCCCTTATTAAGGAAAATGGAATAAAGTTTCAAGTATTTAATTGATGAGTTTTCGGGACAAATGTAAATAAGTTAAAAATGAATTCCTTTTAACTTTTTCATAAAATTTGTTAAAAAAGGCAGCTTAGAAAATTCATTATTCCTACATTGTTATTTCCTGGATACTACTGATTGTCAGTGCTAATTGGTTCCTTAGAGACTTCATTGAAGCCAAAGCTATGAAGCGATTAATCTCTCACCTCATACCTCACACCTAACTTATGATTTCTTCTTTAAAGTGAATCCCAAATTTTTCCAGTTCATATAATACAGGTTCATATATTTCTTTATTCGTAGGAATGACTACACCTTTTAAAGGTATTTTATTTTCCAAAACCAGTTTCGTAGCTATTGCCAATGGAAGGCCAACAGTTTTGGCCATCGCTGTTTTTTCAGGGTTTTCTCCCATTTCCACAAAGGAAGTGATTAATGTTTTTTCTTCTTCACCTTCTTCATATATAAATTGATGTTGCATCACTACCATGTCTTTGTCATCTTCCTCAAGCTTCCACTTGTCCAACAAAATAGATAGTAGAATATCAGCCGGGGTAGCGGAACTGCTTTCAATTTCTTCATCTTCAAAAAAACCGAGCCAGCCAATCTTAACCAGTATCTCATCATCCAATGCAAGATTCAGATAATGGGCAAGGTTTTTACGGGTAGGAAGGGTAGAGGCGGGTAAGAAACTTTTTAAAAACTCTTTCTTTGTAAAATCGACGGGTGGGGTGATGTGATAGGAATCATCTGTCATGCCCAATTCCACAAATACATCCCAGGCTTTGCAAAATCCTGTTTTCCTTAATGTTCCTCTTATTAAGGTTTTTACATGGTCCAACCCATATTCCTCCCTGTACTTTAACGAATCCCTGTTTGCATAACCCCTGAATTCTCCCAGCCTTTCGAAGTAAAAGTTTTCAACCCTTTTGAAGAGTTGATGATAAGGTACATATTTCACTTGTCCGTCTTCCAGGAATCTGGCTGTTCCCTGGCCGGCAAGTATAATATTTTTGGGGTTCCAGGTAAACTTATATCCCCAAGGGTTGGTGTCTGATTCAGGGGCAATTAACCCTCCGCAGAAGGACTTAAAAGTGGTGATTTTTTTCCCTTCACTTTTTAATTGATCAATGACTTTGATGGCGGACATATGGTCTATACCAGGGTCCATTCCCATTTCATTAAGAAAAAGCAGGCCCTTTTCTTTAACTTCTTTATGCAAAGAATGCATCTCTGGAGAGACATAGGAAGCGGTCAGCAGGTTTTTGGATTGTTTTAAACAATACTTCGCAGCCTTAATATGCAAGGAAGGAGGGAGAAGGGAAACGACGATCGAAGCTTCGGAAATAAGTTTTTCTAGCGCTGCTTCGTCATCTGCGTTTAAGGTTACGGCTTTTCCTCTTGAGTTACCTTTGATCTTGTTTTCTGCTTGTTCTTGATTTATATCTGCCACGGTTATCCTCCAATCATTTTTTACAGCGTTTTGTAAAAGATAGTCAATTAAAAAGATGGATGACCGGCCTGCGCCGAGAATAAGAATATTTTCCATGATCTAATAGGTTGAACCTCAAAGGTAACGAAGGTTAAGGCTAAAAGCTAGGAAAGAACCCCTTTTTAGGAAGTTTCCTATTGCATTAAATCACACTAAATAAACTATCTGGCGAAAAATTAGCGGAAAATGAACGAAGACTTTAAGCTATACGATCTTCAATACATTTTCAGGAGGTCTGCCTATTATTGCTTTATCACCGTTGATCACAATCGGTCTTTCTATAAGAATCGGGTTTTCTACCATTATGGTTATCCATTCATCATCTGAAAAACGCTTACCGGAAAATTTTTCCTTAAATAGCGCTTCTCCTTTTCTAAGAAGTTCTTCAGGTTTTATTTGAAGCTTGGATAAAATATCTTTTAGCTCTGCTTCAGAAGGAGGATTTTTCAGGTACTCAATTATTTCAGGCTCTTGTCCCTCACTTTTAAGTAATTCTAATGTTTGACGACTTTTGCCGCATCTGTTGTTATGGTAGATTTTCATTTTAAAAAGGTTAGAGGTTGAAGTTTCACGAAAGAAGGAGTTCGCTTGACGACTTCTTGTTTTTTTTTCTTTAAATCGTCATTTTATTTTCCTTTTATTTGTGAACCATTAAAATTAATTGGTTCATAATCCAATTTATAGGTAAAAATCGTAAGTAGGTAAACTCTTCAAAAATTATCCATTTATAAAAGATAGTTTTGAACATCGAGTTATAGATTTATGTTTACAGTTTAACGGAGCAGATGGGAATATTAAATTTTGAATGACAAATTTTAAATGGTGTATGGTAAACAAATAATTTAGTATGAAGTCTTTTGTTAACACATTAGTCGATCCTTTGTGCCCGCTACCTCAACCTCTAACCACAATGAAAAGGACCCTATTGATTTTTCTATCTATTTTATTTTCAATTTATCTTACGGCCTGTGGCCAAAATAAACCTATGAAAGAAACAGAAAAAAACACCCAATACAATACGCTTACTCCTGAAGAGGAAAGAGTGATTTTATATAAAGGAACAGAAATGCCTTATACAGGCAAGTTCTACAAGACCAAGGAAGAAGGAACCTACATTTGTAAAAGGTGCAATGCGCCTTTATACAGGTCGAAGGATAAGTTTGACTCTCATTGCGGATGGCCAAGTTTTGACGATGAAATAGAGGGTGCTGTTACACGTGTCACGGATGCCGACGGCAGACGGACTGAAATTATATGTTCAAATTGCAAAGGGCATTTAGGTCACGTATTCCTCGGCGAAGGTTTTACCGATAAAAATACCAGGCATTGCGTCAATTCAATTTCAATGGAGTTTGTGCCTTTTAAAAAATAGAAGGTTTGTCGCCAAGGTTAATTGGCGACAAACCTTCTGTATTAAGATTCAGCTAAAGGCGGTTTTATAAAGGTATCCTTTGAATCTTTTAGTTCTTCCAGGAAAAATTCCTTTAGCTGAATAATCTCCTTCTTACTTTCCAGTTCTACTTTAAAACTGATCTTTGCTTTTAAAGCGCTAAATACTTTTATAATTGAAGATAAAGTCAGATTTCTATCAGATTTTTCAAGTTTAGAAATCTGGGCCTTTTGCACCCCTAGCAATAATCCAACCTTTGTTTGTGAGTAATTCCGCACTTTCCTCAAGGCTTTAATTAATTTCCCAAGTACGTCCTTTTTAAGTGGCAACTCAAAAACATAACCTGTGCTCTTATTAAGTTCACTGTTTTCTTTCAAAAAAATTTCTCTGTTTTCCATAGCTCAAAAACTTATAAACGTTCCCTCTTTTACTAGGATTAGTTTCTAAATGTTGCATTTCGGAAAAATTGGTATCCTTATGTGGATACATAACTGATTGATAATAAAAAAAATAACTAAATATACGTTCGCATAGTTCTTCCCGGCTATTCACAATAAAAGTGTCAATAAAGCTTAGAAAGTTTGAAAAGTAAAATAATAATAAACTCTATTCTTATAATTGAAGATGACGAGTTAACAGCTTCTTTATATAATTTTCTGCTAACTGAATTACACATCTGCAAAAACATAGTGATAAAGACCGAACCTGAGGAAGGCCTCGAATTTATAAGGGAAAAGTGTCTGAATAATGAATGTCCTGAACTTATATTCATTGATCTTAAAATGCAAGGATTAACGGGCTTCGAGCTTATTGAGGAAATAAATAAGCTTAAGGTTAGTCATAATATAAATTGTAAAATCGTCATTTTAACAAGTTCCTCATTTATTAAAGACAGAGAAAAAGCTGAGGAATTGTCTGTTGACGATTATATTATTAAGCCATTAAGTAATGAAAAAATTCAGTCCCTTATCACTAAGCACTTCGATATTCAATAATTAAGAGTCAACCTTAAGGTTAAAGTATAAACAAAAAGGATAATTTCGTCCTTTTTAGTGCCTCTATGGTTATATTAGTAAAAAATATCAACTTAATAAACGGAAATACTATGTCTTTAAAATTTGAAACTTTACAAGTTCATGCTGGCCAGGAAGTTGATCCAACCACCGGGTCAAGAGCAGTACCCATTCATCAGACCACTTCTTTTGTTTTCAAAAATGCTGAACATGGAGCGAATTTATTCGCTTTGAAGGAGTTCGGAAATATTTATACCCGGATAATGAATCCAACCACAGATGTTTTTGAAAAACGTATTGCCGCATTAGAAGGCGGAGTAGCAGGATTAGCCGTTGCCTCGGGTATGGCAGCACAGTTTCTCGCCTTAAACAATATTCTTGAATCGGGGGATAACTTTGTTTCTTCTCCCTACCTCTATGGCGGAACTTACAATCAGTTTAAGGTTTCCTTCAAAAGGTTAGGTATTGATGTTCGTTTTGCGGATGGAGATAAAGTTGAAAGCTTTGAAAAGCTGATCAATGAAAAAACAAAAGCAATTTTTATTGAAACTATCGGTAATCCTGAGTTCAGTGTGCCGGATTTTGAAGCTTTTGGTCGGCTTGCAGAGAAACATCAATTGCCTTTGATTGTTGACAATACTTTTGGCGCGGCCGGATATTTAATTAGACCGATAGACTATGGCGCTAATGTAGTAGTGGCTGCTGCGACTAAATGGATTGGGGGTCATGGAAACAGTATAGGCGGCATGATTGTAGACGCAGGTACCTTCAACTGGGGTAATGGTAAATTCCCAATATTTACTGAGCCTTCAGAAGGTTACCACGGGCTGAAATTCTGGGAAGTTTTCGGAAAAGATGGGCCGTTTGGAAATATTGCTTTTATTATCAGGGCCCGAGTTGAAGGGTTAAGAGATTTCGGTCCGGCAATCAGCCCATTCAATTCATTTTTAATGCTTCAGGGAATTGAAACTTTGTCTTTAAGAGTAGATAGAACTGTTGAAAATACGCTTGCTCTTGCTAAATGGCTTCAAAAGAATGATTCTGTGGAAAGCGTAAACTACCCCGGCCTGGAAGGAAGCAGATATTATGAGAATGCAAAAAAATACCTTAAAAAAGGAGCAGGCGGAGTACTTTCCTTTAATATAAAAGGAGGGAAAAAGAATGCTGAAGCATTTGTTAATAGCCTTCAATTAATAAGCCATCTGGCCAATGTGGGTGATGTAAAGACGTTGATTATTCATCCGGCATCTACTACCCACCAGCAGCTTTCAGATGCAGAACAATTGGCAGCAGGGGTATCTCCAACCATGTTAAGGGTTTCGTTAGGAACAGAACATATTGACGATATAAAAGCAGATATTCAACAAGCTTTTGATAAAGTATTTGTCAAGTAATTGATTTTAGATTAAATCATCATAGAAGACAAGCAGATTTTCCGCTTGTCTTTTTTATTAATGAGCGGAACTTTTTTGACAGGCTTTCTTTGAACTTAATAAATGAAAACGGTTGTTTAAATAAAGATCATTATTTTTATAGATTGAATTGGAAAATGCCAGATTTCTGATTCTTTTATTTGAACAAATAGATGCTGTCTAAAAAAGCCAAATACGCCCTTAAAGCCTTACTTTACCTTACCAAAAACAAAGAAAAGGGCTTGACCCTGATTTCTGAGATCTCAAATTCGGAACGTATTCCAAAAAAATTCCTGGAAAGTATTTTGGTAGATCTTAAAACCAATGGTTTACTTCACAGTATTCGTGGAAAGAAGGGCGGATACCAATTAGCTAAAGACCCTTCCCAAATTTCTGTAGGAAATGTAATCCGAATGATTGATGGCCCATTAGCCCCTATTCCCTGTGTGAGCCACTTATACTATCGAAAGTGTGATGAATGTGTAGATGAGATCACCTGCGAAATCCGTATCGTGATGAAAAAGGTAAGGGATTCCACTGCTTCTATATTGGATGGAACCATGCTTTCTGATCTTGAAAAAATTAATACTGCTCTAAATCAAGAGTTTAAAATAAATTCTTAAAAAATATTTGACAAATACGAAACAAGTTTCATCTTTGTCTAGTAATCTAATAGACAATATAGATTTATAATAATAATGAATAAAGCTTCATTAAATATCTTCTCATCAAACTTTTTCATAAGGTTTCCCCAAAAACCTTGTTGTTGTTGCCTTTAATTCTCCCCCCTCTCTTTTTAAAATTATTTTATTCTTTAAACAACATGTCCAATGCAACAACAGGAATTATTAATAGAAAAAAAATCAATTGAAAAAATACAATCCTCTTCTTCAAACAACGAAAAATTCGTCTGGAAAACTTCTTATAGTGTTATAACTTCTTTCGCTGTCGTAGTTTCAATTGCTGCGATTGTTCTGATCTTTCCCTCTGTTTATCAATGGTCAGAATCGTTGTTAAATCAATTAAGTCCTCATTTCTATTTATTTGTTTTAGGAGGATTTATTGCACAGATGATTGACGGAGCACTGGGAATGGCATACGGAGTAAGTGCCTCTACTTTCCTGCTCTCTTTTGGCGTTCCTCCCGCTGCCGCTAGCGCGAGTATTCACACCTCGGAAATATTTACCAGCGGTGTTTCAGGGCTTATGCATTTGAAATTCAAAAATGTAAATAAAAAGCTTTTCAGGACCTTATTACTTCCGGGAATCGCTGGTGCTGCGTTAGGCGCATTTGTGCTTTCGTCACTAGAGGAATACAACCATATCTTAAAACCGTTAATTGCTGTCTATACGCTTTATTTAGGTATTCTTATTTTGATAAAGGCAATAAGAGGGGTTAAGAAAAAAGTTAAAACCAAAAACATTCCTCCTCTTGCTACCTTCGGAGGATTTATGGATTCCATAGGTGGTGGAGGTTGGGGGCCGATAGTTTCTTCAACATTAATAGCCGGAGGAAGGCATCCCCGTTATACTGTCGGTTCTGTGAATCTGGCTGAATTTTTTGTAGCCCTTGCCAGTTCCATTACCTTTTTTGCAATCTTGGGGTTAAGCCATATTCAGATTATTATCGGGTTGATTTTAGGCGGTGTTATTGCCGCGCCAATAGCAGCAAGTTTATCAAAAAAGCTTCCTGTAAAGACCCTGATGATTATGGTTGGTATAATTGTCATCATTGTGAGCGTTCGTATACTTTGTCTTTCTATAGTTAATTTCTAGGCTTTTCTTGCTAATTCTTCAGGATTCTCCAATTGTTTCCTGCTACCCTATACATTTTAAAAAGTAAAATCATCAAACCATAAGAGAAAATCATCCAAAATAAGGATGAATATCCAATAGTGTATTCCAAACATTAAAAAACAATTAGACACATGAAAAAATATTTTCTATACACACTCGTACTTTTCACACTATCCTTGTCCGCAGTCTTTGGTCAGGATCAACTCGTAGTAATTTCAGGAACTGTTACAGATTCTGATTCAGGTGGGCCCTTGGTTGGAGTTAGTGTTTCTGTAAAAAACACCATTTCCGGTACAGTAACAGATACCAAAGGAAGTTTTTCTTTGAAATCCAAATTGAAATTTCCTTTTACCCTGGTTTTCTCTATGGTGGGTTTCAGGGCGCAGGAGTTTGAAGTTAATGGTTCAAACTCAAATCTTTCCATAAATCTTCAGCAGCAAACGATCTTAGGCCAAGAGGTAGTCGTTACAGCATCAAGGGTGGAGGAAAGCATTTTAAAATCGCCTGTAAGTATTGAGAAATTAGACATCCGTGCTATAAAAAACACACCCGCGCCAAGTTTCTATGATGCTTTGGAAAATGTCAAAGGCGTTCAGATGACCACTTCGAGTCTAACTTTTAAAGTACCTAATACGCGAGGATTTAATATCCCCAACAACTTCAGGTTTATGCAAATGGTGGACGGTGTGGATATGCAAGCTGCCACCCTTGGCGTGCCGTTAGGAAATGCAATCGGGCCGACAGAACTCGACATAGAATCAGTGGAAATTACGCCAGGCGCAGCTTCAGCGCTTTATGGGATGAATGCCATTAATGGAATGGCAAACCTTATCACTAAAAGTCCTTTCAAATATCAGGGATTGAGCTTGTATCAGAAAACTGGAATAAATCATGTAGATGGTATAGATAGAGACCCAGGTTTGTTGACTGAAACAGCCATAAGGTATGCCCAGGTTTTTAAAGACAAGTTTGCATTTAAAATTAATGCCAGCTATATGAGAGGTACAGATTGGTTGTCGAATACCAAAACAGATCAGAATCCTTATAACCTGAAAACGGCTAATCCTGGTTTTCCTGAACTTTCTGGAGACAATAATCCTGCAAATGATGCATGGAATAAATATGGTGATGAAAACAATAATTCTGTTACCATTGGGGGAATACAATATCAGGACAATACGGAGACCTTTCTTGTGAGAAGAACTGGATATTGGGAAAAAGATATTGTAAATCCGATTGTAGAAAACCTGAAATTCGATGCTTCACTGCATTACAGATTAAATGAAAATGCAGAGCTTTCTTATGGATATAGGATTGGGCAAATGGACGGCGTTTTCCAAAGAGGGAACAAAATTCAATTGGACAATGTGCTGGTTCAAAGCCATAAACTTGAATTAAAAAGCAGTAATTATTTTATCAGATCCTATATTTCCCATGAAAATACAGGAGATTCTTATAATGTAAAACCGATGGTTGATAACCTTGGACTGACGCATCTTTCTAATAATGATTGGAGGGATAAATTTAAAGGCTCGCTTCAAAGTCAACTGGATCAGGGCATTGATCTTCCAACTGCAATGAATATTGCAAGACAGGATGCTGATCAGGGAAGATTTGAGCCAGGAACCAATGAATTTAATGACCTTAAAAATACCATCAGGGGTATTAATAACTGGGATCATATAAATTCAGGAATTACAGGAGCACCAGAAACCGGAGGTGCATGGCTTCATCAAATGAGCAGGACTTACCATACAGAAGCTCAATGGAACCTTTCCGAAAAGATCAAATTTGTGGACCTGCTGGTCGGCGCAGATGTACGTATTTATGAAGTGATACCGGATGGGAATAATTTCGTTGACTTTTCGAAGCCGATTGCTGACAGAACCACTCCGGGTGGCAACAACGTGTACTACAAAAAATATGGTGTTTTTGCTCAGGCTGCCAAACTCCTGTTTGAAGAAAAATTAAAGTTGACAGGTTCACTGAGGTTTGATCACAATCTTGAGTTTAAACCAAAAATTAATCCGCGTGTCGCCGTAGTTTATACTGTCGCCGAAAAGCATAACTTCAGGGCTTCTTATCAAAATGGGTTTAGATTCCCCGCCTTGTTTGAAGCATTGTCTTTTGTAAATAATGGAAATGTAAGAAGGGTAGGAGGGCTTTCTTACATTAATGATGGCTTAGGTTACCTTGAAAACTCCTATACGCTGACTTCTGTCAATAATTTCAATGCCGCGGTAAATCAGGACTTAAATAAGGGAATTCCTGCCGATGAAGCCGCTTTGAAAAACAAGTCTCAACTGGATATTACCAATCTTTCTCCTACCCGTCCTGAAAAGATCAATTCTTTTGAAGTAGGTTATAAAAGTGTGTTGTTGAATAATACATTAGTGGTGGATTTTGATGCTTACATAAATCAATATGATGGATTTCTTGGTCAGGTAGAGGTTGCGGTGCCGGCGTCAGGTATTGTAGGTTCGGATGAATCGGTTGTAGATATGCTTACATCAAACCGTTCAAAACAGACCAGGTATAGGGTGTTTACCAATGCAAAAAATAAATACACTAACTATGGGACAGCCCTTGGAATTACCTATAATTTCTATAAAAGATTTACTTTTTCAGGAAATATAAATTACAATAACATCACTGAAAATAAGGAAAAGGATGTGTTTGTAACTGCTTTCAACACACCAAACTGGATTACAAACCTCTCTATAGGTAATCGGGAAATTCTTAAAAATCTAGGTTTTAATGTGGTATGGAAATGGCAAAGTTCATTTGATTGGGAAAGTCCGCTTGCCAATGGAAGAGTGCCGTCTTACAGTTCTTTGGATGCACAGATTACTGTCAGAGTTCCTTCCATCAAATCAACCATTAAGGTAGGAGGAGCCAATATATTAAACAACAGATACATTCAATATGCTGCAGGGCCGACAATTGGAGGTTTATATTATGTGGCCCTGACAGTGGATGGTATTTTCCAAAACTAAATAAAATTAATAGTTATAAAACAGAACACGGAAGATAAAAATAAATCGACTTTCACTGAACATCCGTGTTTCTATATTGCTCATGTGGCCGAGAGGTTAGGTAAGGGTCTGCAAAACCTTCTACAGCGGTTCGAATCCGCTCATGAGCTCAACACTAAATCCTTTTGCGAATACACTGCTCTCCTTATGGATTTAACAGGGCGTAAAAGTGGTTTTGTCTTAAAATCTTCATTCCGTTCTTGTCAAGCCCTAACGGTACCCTATTGGTTGCTTAGAGTCAAATTCAAGAATCTCTTCATTATGAACCAATAAATGTTGTTTCAAGGTCAAAAAAACCTTGGCCAAGGGGAAAAATAATCTTGCAGTTAAGTTAAAAAGACTTAGCTGCAGGAAAAAAAAAGTTGGCTGCAAGATTTTTATAATCCTGCAGCCAACTTTTCAACATTTGGCTGCATAATTTTCGAACTTTTGCAGTCAGATTTTGGACAAAAAAAGCCGGATCGTTAGGATCCGGCTGCTTATTTTATCTATTGAGTACCTTGTCGAGTACCTTTAAGAAACCTGCTAAAGCTGTAAATAATATTTGATTACCATTTTATTTGTTAGTTTAAGTTAGAAAATTGATTTACTTTATTTGGGTGTCAATTTATTCTTATACCAGGTGACTTTAAGTCTTCCTACAACGACTGTTTCTACTTGATCTTTGAGACAATTAGAAAGTTTTAAGTTTATCTTCTTCATTATATAAAAATTTTTTTATCGATCGATGGTACAAAGCTAGAGGGAGGTACCGAAGCTTGTTTTCGGTGGTGAACTTTCTTAAAAAAATTTAGAAGATCGTAGAGGTTTGGAAGAGGTGCTGAATTTATTTTAGCACTTTAAATATCTATTTGTAAATAACATTTTTTAAGTGGTTTAATTTAGGACCGTCCATTCAACATTTCTAATACTGCTCGTGAATTTCCATTAACACCTTCTCCATTTCCTTTTTTATGGTGCTTGAAGGAGCAACATGGTTATTATGCATAAAACTGAATATCATTGGTCGTCCCTTTTTTGTAACAAGGTAACCACTTAAGCTTAAGTTATTATTAAGCGTTCCTGATTTTGCGTAGACGTAGGGTTCATTTATACCTTTATAATAGTCCTTTAAAGTGCCGTTGACTCCTCCGGCTGGGAGAAGGTCAAAAAGTCTCTCTTGAGGAACTTCCTGATAAAGTTTATTCAACAGGTGAACCATCGTCCTCGGGGTAATAAGATTGTATCTTGATAAGCCCGATCCGTCAAACCAAACAGGTTTATCGGGAAAATCTTTAAATAAACTGTCTTTGATAAAGGCAATGGCCATATCCGAATTCAATGAATCCAGTATTTCGGAAGTATAAAGAAGCAGGAGCTGTTCGGCAATAAAGTTATCACTTTCCTGAAGCATTTCCTGGTAGAGGCTATCGGAAGGAACACTATAGACAGTTTGCTCAAATAAGCACTTTTTGTGTTCGAGTAAACCGACATTTCTTTTTAAAGTATCAGATAACAAATTGACCAAAAGCGTCGGAGAATATTTAAATGGAATCTGGAGTTTTCTGGTTGGCTGAGCGTCGCCATAATTGTAGAAGAATAAATTTTCCCCCATATCCCTGATTACTGGCACTGTAGTTTTTTGGCCTTCTTTCTTTTTAATAAACCGGGAAAAATAGGTTGGCTGTACCTGAGGAACAGAATCTCTTGAATCTATCTTGAATCTAACCACATTTCCATATATAGGGAACGCAGCTTTTTCTGTAAAATAACTGTATTTATACCAATCCCACGACCAGCCTGGACCTAAGGATTCGCCGGAATACTTTTGTGCGGAATAATAAAGCTTCTCACTTCTGTTGTATAGAAAGTCAAACACTTTGCATGAATTGAAGGAAGGATTAAGAAAGGACGGATCGCCGGTTCCTCTGAAAACCAGCGAATCGTTGCATATAGAATATTTCAAAGCTGGAACGGAATCACCCAGAAGTTTTATGCCTGCATAAAAGGTCAATAGCTTTATGTTAGAAGCAGGTGTAAAATATTTGTCGGAGTTTTGCTCATAAACCATCCTGCCTTCCTCAACATCATATAGCGCAAAGCCAGTAAAGTTTTTGGTGAAAACTTCGGATTCTAATATTGATTTCTTGTATTCCTTTTTGGTATAGCCCGGATGATAGGAACAAGAAAATAAAACCATTGCTATAATCGAAAGCGCTATAGCATTTAAAACTTTATTATACACCTTATTTAACACTTTAATAACTTTTGAGGATAGTCCTCAATACAAACTTTTATAAAAACTAAAAAAAGAAAGCAACAATCATTTAAACGCAGAATTTTATTTAAAGAATTCCTTTATGGACAATTTTTAAAATAAAAATCATCATTTATTTCGATGAGTTTACAGATAATTAAAGAATAGTCCAACACGCATTACATTAAAAAAACCTTTTTATTGTGTTGAGCGATAATAATGTTTTTTATTTATTGAAATAATCCTACTTTATTCAGTAATCATAAAAGAATGATTGGGTTTTTAATTCTTTTAAAAATCCGGATTTAAGAATTGGGGATTTAACGGGTTGATTTATATGGAAGTTTTAAAAACCTTTTATATTTTTGCATCATGGCAAATAAAGGTTTAAAAAAGCATCATCATTTTCAAAGCTAATGTTTTGGAAGACGATCCTTTTTTAGCTATAGAATGGGGCCTGATTTCAAAAAAAGTCAGGCCTCATTCTTTATATCAATATTGAATATTCGTTTTTTTTATAAGACGAAAGACTATCCACTAATGACTACAATATGGAAGTAGCAATAATAAAATACAATGCGGGCAATGTTCAATCTGTAGTTTATGCATTGGATAAACTTGCGGTGAATTACAAGGTGACAGATGATATAGAGGAGATCAGAAAGGCGGATAAAGTTTTATTCCCGGGTGTGGGTGAAGCAAGTACCGCCATGAAATACCTGGCATCCAAAAACCTAGACAAGGTAATTCCTGAGTTAAAACAACCGGTGTTTGGAGTATGTTTGGGCCTGCAGTTAATGTGTAAAAGATCAGAAGAAAATAATGCGCAATGCCTGGGGATATTTGACCTTGAAGTAAAAAGATTTGAACCAAAGCTGAAGGTCCCTCATATGGGTTGGAATAACCTGGAAGATTGTAAAGGTAAGCTTGTTAAAGGATTAGGAAAAAGCCCTTATGTTTATTTCGTCCATAGTTACTATGCGCCTTTGTCAGATTTTACTGCTGCCACAACAGATTATGTTATTCCCTTTAGCGCAGCATTGGAAAAAGACAATTTTTATGCCGTGCAGTTCCACCCTGAAAAAAGTAGTGACGCAGGGATCCAGATTTTAAAGAACTTTATTGAATTATAGTAAGTTTTTTTGGCTTTTGAGCTGAACCTCTTTTTTAAATTCGAAAAAAATGATTGAAATAATACCGGCAATTGATATAATAGGTGGCAAATGTGTAAGACTGAGCCAGGGTGACTATTCCCAGAAAAAAGAATACCATAATAATCCGGTAGAAGTAGCCAAATCTTTTGAGGATGCAGGGATTAAAAGACTTCATCTGGTAGATCTGGATGGGGCAAAAAATAAGAAAATAACCAACTTGCCCGTTCTTGAAAACATTGCCCGGTCAACCTCTTTAACCATTGATTTTGGAGGCGGGGTACAAAGTGATGAGGATATTGAAGCCGCTTTTAATGCCGGAGCCAATCAGGTAACAGGCGGTTCTATTTCTGTTAAGAACCCTGAATTGTTCCAAAAATGGATCTTTAAATATGGATCTGATAAAATTATTTTAGGAGCAGACGCTAAAAATGAAAAAATAGCCATCAGCGGATGGGAAGAGACCTCAAGCCTCGACATATTTGAGTTTATAGGTTCCTACACTAAGAAATCAATAAAGTATATCATTTGCACTGATATAAGTAAAGATGGATTATTGGCAGGGCCTTCGTTCTCGTTATACAATTCAATTCTTCAACAATACCCTGCTGTTAAACTTATTGCCAGTGGTGGAGTCACTACAATGGATGATGTCAGGAGATTGAATGATAATAATCTACATGGAGTAATTATCGGAAAGGCAATATATGAGGGACGGATCAAGTTGGAAGAATTAAGGAACTTTATAAGTAAAGGTTAAATTAAAAATGTTGAATCATAAATTAATAAATTCTGAACCATTTAACATTCAGCATTCACAATTCAAAATTTCAAAAAGGTGCTTACTAAAAGAATCATTCCTTGCCTGGACATCAAAGACGGCAGGACAGTAAAAGGCGTAAACTTTCTTGAGCTGAGAGATGCCGGCGATCCTGTGGAGTTGGCTGCTGTCTATGCAAATGAAGGCGCAGACGAACTTGTTTTTCTTGATATCACGGCTACCGTAGAAAAGAGAAAAACTTTGGTGGAGTTGGTAAAAAAAGTAGCTGCTGAAATTAATATTCCTTTTACAGTAGGAGGAGGCATATCAACTATTGAAGATATTTCAGCATTACTGAATGCCGGCGCGGATAAAATTTCAGTGAATTCTGCTGCGGTAAAAAACCCTTCTATAATAAATATGATGGCAAAGGAATTTGGAAGTCAATGTATTGTAGTCGCCATAGATACCAGATATGTAGAAGATGTAGATGTCGTTCATGTCAATGGTGGTAGAACACCGACGGATTTTAAAACGTTAAAGTGGGCCAGAGAAGTAGAGGATCGGGGAGCAGGAGAGATTTTACTTACTTCAATGGATCATGACGGCACAAAGGCTGGTTTTGCTTGTGAATTAAATGCTAAAGTTTCAGAAACTGTGGGCATTCCTGTCGTTGCTTCAGGAGGTGCAGGAAAAATGGGGCATTTTGTAGATGTTTTTCAAAGAGGAAAAGCAGATGCCGCATTGGCCGCCAGCATTTTTCATTATAAGGAAATTTCTATACCTGAGTTAAAAATGTTTCTTTCTCAATCAGGGTTGCCGATGAGGTTATCAAAAGAGGTTGTTAAGTGATAATTCCTGGTTGAATATTGGATCTATACAACTGCAAAACAAGTTCAAGCGTTTGTGAACGATTAAAAAAGTTAAATAAATCATGACCTTACAGGCGTAATCTTCATTAAAATGAACACCGGACAGGTTATGAACCTAAAACAAAATAAAATGAATTTAGACTTTAATAAGCATGACGGATTAATTCCGGCAGTAATTCAAGACAGAATATCAAACAAAGTATTGATGGTTGGTTTTATGAATGAAGAAGCTTATCGTAAAACGGTTCTGGATAAAAGGGTCACCTTCTTTAGCCGGACCAAAAACAGGCTTTGGACAAAAGGAGAAACTTCCGGTAATTTTCTCAACGTTAAAGAAATTCTTTTTGACTGTGACAATGATACCATTCTTATTAAGGCAGAACCTAAAGGACCTGTTTGTCATACTGGAATGGATACCTGTTTTGGGGAAATCAACAAGGATAATTTAGGATTTATTAACCATCTCAGAAAGATCATAAAGGAGAGAAAACAGTTCCCTTCTGAAAAGTCCTACACAAGTTCCCTTTTTGCAAAAGGCATTAATAAAGTAGCACAGAAAGTTGGAGAAGAAGCAGTGGAGCTTGTCATTGAAGCCAAGGATGAAAATACGGATCTTTTCAAAAATGAGGCTGCCGACCTACTGTATCATTATCTGATCCTATTGGAGGCTAAAGGCGTAGAGCTGGATCAGGTAATCGCAATATTAGAAAGCCGGCACAAGAAATAGGAATTCTTGCCCAAAGGAGTTAAGTGAAAAAGTTTTTTGCTTAACTCCTTTGTGTTTAAATGCTTATCAATAATTTCATTTTTTTTAACTCTTTTAATGCGAATTAACCCCAACTTTTTCAAGTTCTATAGAGTAAATATTAAAGTCTTTTGACTACATTTTTTACTTTGTATTAAGCCATATATTAGATCAGTGAAGTTGAAAATTTTAAAGAATGAAAAGTACAAATGTTTTAATTCCAACCTATAACAGAGCAGACGCATTAACATTAACTTTAACTAGTCTTTCCTTTCAGGAAGATAAAGATTTTGACATTATTATTTCAGACCAATCTCCTCAGGATCATTTATTAAAAAATCCATATGTGCAGAATGCCCTTCGAATATTAGAAACCCGGGGACATGGAATTGATATCCACCGTAATTTACCTTCGAGGGGAATGGCCCATCAAAGACAGTTTCTTTTAGAACATTCTTCATCTCGTTTCAGTCTGTTTCTCGATGACGACCTCATTTTAGAACCTTTTGTAATCAAGAATATGCGGAAAACGCTCGAAAAAGAAAATTGTGGTTTTGTAGGAAGCGCCGTCATCGGATTGAGTTTCAAAAGTGACTTTCGCCCCGATGAGCAACACATTGAATTTTGGGAGGGAAATGTAGAGCCTGAAACCGTATATCCTAATACCATAGAATGGCAACGATATAAACTTCATAATGCAGCTAATATTTGGCATATTGAACGAATACATCAGGCACATGCTGCTTTACCACTCAAATACAAGGTAGCATGGGTAGGCGGCTGCACCATGTATTTTACTGATAAATTAAAGGAAATAGGAGGATTTACCTTTTGGAAGGACCTTCCTGAAAAACATTGCGGAGAAGACGTCCTGGCTCAGTTAAGGGTAATGAGAAAGTATGGAGGCTGTGGCATAATTCCAAGCGGGGTATACCATCAGGAGCTGGAAACCACCGTTACCGAAAGAAAGGTGAATGCGCCCGAGTATTTAGAAATTTAATACGGATGTTCCTTACAACGAAGTGGAAGTCTACTTCGTAGAAGTGGTAGTTAAATTAATCCAACCACTGTATGGACAAAGTTTTGGAGGTAGGCGTTTCGGTAATTATGCCCACTTATAATCAGGCATCTTTTATCTCCAGGGCCATTAAAAGCTTATTGTTTCAGACCGTCGGAAATTGGGAATTAATAATAATAAATGATGGCTCAACGGATGAGACTTCTGAAATAGTAAAGAAATTTTTAGCTGATCCCAGGATTAAATGTTTTAAAAATAAATCAAATATTGGTTTAGGGGCATGTTTAAACAAAGGCATCAGTCACTCTAAGTCTAATTATGTAGCTTATTTGCCCTCTGATGATTTATATCACAAAAATCATTTGGAGTCAATGCTTTCCATTCTCAAGGAAAACAAGGAGGCCATTTTGGTATATTCAGGGATAAGGCATCATTACAACAAATTGGCAGAAGGAAAGATCCAAGGTTTTCCTCTTCAACTTGTTCAGGTACTGCATAAAAAAACGGAAGATAAATGGATAGAAAGAGATGAATTTGTAACAGACGATCTGTATAGAATGTTCTGGGCGAAGTTGGAAGCAAAAGGATGTTTTTTAGCTACCAGTCAGATATCATCCGAATGGGTAGATCATCCTGACCAGCGTCACAAAATTATACAAGAACCAATTGGAGGGCTTCAGCCCTATAAGTTAAAATATAAAGTCAATCGGCCCTTACGATTTCATAGCACAACAGGAAACTTCATTGATGAAGTTGAATTTTTTAAGCCTTTTAGAAAACCTGCCAAAACTAAAAAAGGAGGACTGAAGGTACTTTTGGTAGGAGAGCTGGCTTATAACTCAGAAAGGATTTATGCACTTGAAGAATATGGCCACCAACTGTACGGCTTATGGACTGATTCCCCGTATTGGTTTAATACAGTTGGTCCTCTGCCTTTCGGAAATGTAAAAGATATCCCATACGAAAATTGGATTGAACCGGTAAAGAAAATTAAACCTGACGTGATTTATGCATTACTCAATTGGCAAACGGTACTTTTTGCTTACAAAATTCTAAATGAAAATCCCGGAATTCCCTTTGTCTGGCATTTTAAAGAAGGGCCTTTTATATGCCTGGAGAAAGGGATCTGGAAGGAACTTATCAGTCTTTTTACCAAATCAGATGGGCAAATTTATACCAGCCCCGAAATGAAGGTTTGGTTTGAAGAGTTTTTACCTGAAAAGTCTTCTTACACAATGATTTTAGATGGAGACCTGCCTAAAAAGGAATGGTTTACGGAAGATGTTTCTCCCTTGCTTTCAGAGAAAGACGGCGAGATACACACTGTAGTACCCGGAAGACCTATCGGTTTACATCCTCACAATGTAGCAGAGCTTGCTGAGGAGAAAATACACCTTCATTTTTATGGTGATTTTACACAGGGGCAATGGAAAGAGTGGATTAACAAAACCGAGAAACTTGCTAAAGGCTATCTGCATACGCACTCCAATTGTACACAAAACAACTGGGTAAAGGAATTCTCCCAATATGATGCAGGATGGCTTCATTTTTTTAAAAGTGAGAATTATGGGGAACTCATGAAGGCAAACTGGGATGACCTTAATTATCCGGCACGAATGGCAACCCTTGCTGTTGCCGGGCTTCCAATGCTTCAAAGGGATAATAGCGGGCATATTGTGGCTACTCAAACTTTAGCTAAAGAACTTGAAATCGGATTGTTTTTTAAAACGTTTAAAGAACTTGGAAACCTTCTCCGAGACCAAACAAAAATGAGGCAATTGAGAAACAATATTTGGGAAAGAAGGAACTTCTTTTGTTTCGATGAACATGTTCGGGAATTAACTGAATTCTTTTTGAAAGTGATCGAAAAGAAGAAAATGTCCACAGAAACTGCCAAGACTACAACTCATGCGGAAGTGGTGATTTAAACAATTAAAAAGTGGAAAATGATCAGGTTATTGACAGCGATTTAACTTCTGAAAGAAAATTTAAACTTTCGGAAAAGACCTTTGAATTGTTAATGTCCATATCAAAATGGACAAGATTCCTTTCTATTGCGGGGTTTGTTTGGGTAACATTTTGTTTTCTTTTCGGATTTTCCTTTGGAGCTGGTTTCGACCTTTTTAATACTTACACACAGACAACATCTTTCTCTGCCATATTTTTAGCCCTTCTCTATTTTATAATTGGGTTGTTAATGTTTTTTCCAGTCCTGTATTTGTACAGGTTTTCCATTTATATCAGAAAGGGATTAAAAGAGGATGAAGATGCGAATATTGTTAACGCACTTATAAATTTAAGCGCTCATTACAAGTACATCGGCATATTGACACTGGTGGTACTTTTTCTATATGCGTTCTCCATAGTTAGTTTGATCATAGGTTTGAATGTTTGAAAATTAACCACGGCGTGCACCAAGATCTACACGAAGGAAAAGAGAAAAGAAATCCTCTGATCCATTTGTTCATCAGTATGTGTATATTCATTTATAAATGAAAAATATGAGGGTGTCCAAAAAGTTTTCCCAAATTTATTTCGGGGTCCTTAAGTCATTTATTAATAGATGCTTAAGTTGCTGAAATAAACTCTGCAAGACGGAAAAGCGTTCTTTTTGGCCAGTCTCATATTAACACCTGTTCAAAGGGTGTTTTATGAATTAATTAATCATTTATCCCAACTTTAGCCTCGTCGGTAAGTCCTTCTTTCCTTTGTATCTGGGCTTCAATTCTTGGATCCAGGTTTACTCCGGTGCTTGAGGAAGAACCGGAATTTATGCTTGAGGAGAGATTATTGAAAGTTTCCTTGAGTTTCCGGCCGGCGTTGTCTACGAAATCTGTTACTTTCGGATTACCCTTTCCATACTTGTTATATAGTGTATACCCTAAAAAGCCAAGGGATAAAAATAATATTGTTTTTCTCATTGTCTTATAGTTTAAAAGAATTGTTTTCTATTCTTCCTTACGGGAATTAAAAATATTAGATAAGGAAATTTGGATTTTAACCACGAAGGGCGCGGAGGATTTTCACAGAGAGCACAGAGAGTTTTTTTAAGTCCTATGTTCTCTGTATTCCCTCTGGTTAAAACAATTCAGTTTGAAAAAAATAATCACTAGTGCATGGAGATTTTGACTGAGTACACGGAAAATTTTTAAAACTAGTGTTCTTCGTGCATTCTCCGTGTTCCCTGTGGTTAACTAAGATTTAATTAAAATTATATTTCAGTCCAAAACCAAGGCCTGTTGAAGTAGGTTTATTGCTGATTTTATTTGTATCCGTGTAGGAGTTTAATGCCGCCTTATAAACTGGTCTTAAATAGAAGCTGTATTTCGAATTTACTTCATATTCTATTTGCGGGTTTATTAGGAAACTTAATCCTACTGGCTTGAAAGTAGTCGTTTCGTTCGATTTTACAGTTTCTTGCTCAAATCCATCAGAAGCATTTTCTTTGGATCCATATTCAAGAAAGAAGTCTGTAGAGATTCCTCCGCCAATAAATACATTTACTTTTTTGTCTATTAATTTATAGTTGATGGTAATTGGCACTCCTACATACTGAGTATAAATCCTGGCTGTTCTCAAATCAGATTGATTCGTTGGAATGGAGACAGAGCCTGAATTGTTCGAACTGATATCAGTGTAAAGAGAATTAAAAAAGCCAATTGTTTTTTCTTCGGCAGGGTATTCTTTTAAGACCGTATTAAAAGCCGGATATTGATTTTGAGTACTGTTGTCTTTTACAAAATAATTGGTTTGAACCTTTGATTCTGTATAGGCATAATTTACTCCCATTTCCACGACAAGTTTTTCAGTTATTTTGTATCCGCCGTTTATTCCGGTGTTCCATGAATATTGGGGACTTATCGCTTCTAATTCCTGCGCACTATTATCCACATTAATGGCGTCAACTTCTGCCTTCCTTGATCCAAAAGACTGAGTATTGCTCATAACAATATTTTTGCTTGAAGCACGCACAAAATTCTGATTTGTATAAGTGGGCGTGTAGGCATAACTCGCATACCATCTTTTACCCGATTCCTTGTCTTTTTTTGAATTGGAGGCCAAATAAAGTTCTTCTTTTATAATTGGTCTTCTGGCGATATAAATTGTTTTTAATTCGAGATTATTTAAATCCTGTGTTTTAGAAGAAATAGGTTTGACGGCTGAAACAAAGCTAAAACTTTTACCATCTTTTTCTCCTTCTTTGCTCGAGGCTAAGGCCGCACGCTTTGGCATGATTGTCCTATCTTCCGAAGATGACTTTTTGTCGTCTGCCGCAAATAACTCTTTATTGTCAATCGCTTCAGCTTTATTTTTCTCCTTTGTCTCGATAGGAGCAGAAGATAACACGGTTTTCTTTTGTAAAGGAGGAATGGTGTTTTCCTGTTGAGTGTTTGATAAAGCAGATTTATTTTCCTCTTTGTAAGCATACGAGTTGCTGTTCTCTGCTTTTGAAGTTACTGAAGCAGGATCAGGTTCAGCAGCCGGCTTATTGGTTTTTACCAACCGGTGTTCTTCCCTTATTTCACTGGGTGTATTGTTACTCGGTTCAGTATTGCCTGTAGTTATTTTTTCTTCAAATTCATGTTGTTGGCTTTTTAGATTTACAGCATCACCATTGCTTGCCAATATATTTTCCTGAGTATAATGATATACATAAAACAAAGAGCTAGAAGCAAAAAGGAAAAGAAGAACAGCCGCGGCAGTTCTCAAATAAAAATATTTCTTTTTATAAAGAGTTAATTCTTTTTCCGCTAATTTATTTTCAAGGCTTTGCCATAGATGAGCAGAAGGTTCCTCTTCAGCGCCATCAAAGGCCTTTCTCCATTCATCCTCAAAATTTTTATCTGTGTTTTTCATAATAATAAACCATATTATAGTTTATTCGCCTTGCTAAACCTTACTTTTACTCCTAATCTCTCCTTCCGGGGTTTCGTTTTCCAGAACCTCAAAAGGTACTGCCTCTTGCAGTTTTAGTATTTTTTTAGAATTATCTCTTTCCAAATTTTCATAATGATCATTAACAATTTTCTGCAAGATTATCCTCGCCCTGGAATATTGAGATTTTGATGTTCCTTCAGTCGTTCCTAACATTTCGGCTATCTCTTTATGTTGATATCCCTCGATCGCATAGAGATTAAAGACAATTTGATAGCGTGGCGGCAATTGTCTGATCAATTCAAGAAGTTCCCTGTAGTTGTAATTGTTAAGGGTGATGTTTTCATTGAAATTATTCTCCACATGTTCTATATCAACTGCCGGATGAAGATATAACTTACTTCTGTTGTTTTTTAAAGCGGTGTTGATGACTATTCGTTTTATCCACGCTTCCAAAGGACATTCTTTCCTGAATTTTTTAATGTTTTCAAAAACTTTTATAAAAGACTCTTGTAGAATATCTTCTGCCTCAAGTTGATTTTTGGTATATCGAAGACAAACCACAAGCATTCTACGGGAATATTTCTCGTATAAATGCTTTTGTACCTTTCTGTCGTTTTTGCAACAGCCTGTGATAAGCTCTTCTTCGGTAAGCATCAAACTTGTTTAGTACTTTGTCTCAATCTTTGCCAATTGATCTTTGAAATTATCTACAGCATCAATTGGAGCTTCATTAAGCTTTTCCCCAATGAGCCATCTTCCTTTTTAAAGGTTGCAAAGGATTCAAAATTTTTTGGAAATTTTTTATAAAGGTAAGCGGTAAAAGCCCTAAAAATCAAAAACTCACCTGAATTAATTATAAAGTCAGGTGAGTTTTAAACTTTTTACAGGAAATACAGGATTTTAAATGAAGTCGCCTCCCTTTTTGGATTTTGCATCTGAAACAAACTCTCTTAATCGCTGCTCTTCATCTTTTTTGCAGATCAAAAGTACCTTATTGAATTCGGCCACAATAAAGTTTTCTAATCCCTGGATAACGACCAATTTATCTTTTGGGGTTTTTATAATACAATCCTTGGTGTCATAGGTTATGATATTGGCATCAATCACATTATTGTTGCTGTCTTTCTGGGAAACATCGAAAAGTGATTTCCATGTACCCAAGTCTGACCATCCAAAATCGGCCAGCATCACGTAAACATTTTCTGATCTTTCCATGATGCCATAGTCGACAGAAATATTTTTACACAACGTATAGGCTTTTCCGATAAAGGCTTCTTCCTGACCAGTAAAATAACTGTTTAAACCTTCTTCAAAAATTTCGGCCATTTCTGGTAAAAGGTTTTCAAAGGCTTTAGTGATTGAATTAACATTCCAGATAAAAATACCAGCATTCCATACAAAATCTCCACTTTCTATAAACTTCTGTGCAAGCTCTAGAATGGGTTTCTCGGTAAAGGTTTTTACCTTTTTTAATGCCTTGGAATTTCCATCGATAAATTGAATATAACCATATCCTGTGTCAGGGCGGCTGGGTTTTATTCCTAAAGTGATGAGTATGTCCTCTTTTGACGCGGCTTCCAGGGCGTTACTAATGGTTTCTTCGAATACGTTTTCTTTAATGATAATATGGTCGGAAGGGGTTACCACGATACAAGCCTCCGGGTTTTTTTTGCTTATTTTATAAGAAGCATAAGCGACGCATGGTGCGGTGTTCCTGCCTATGGGCTCACACAAGATCTGCTCATCAGAAAGTTGGGGAAGTTGTTCTTTAACAAGGTCTTTGTAAGATTTGTTGGTGACCACATATACATTTTGCGGAGGGCAGATATTGCTAAATCTTTCAAAGGTTTGTTGGATCATTGTTTTGCCAATTCCCAAAACATCATGAAATTGTTTTGGATGGTTTGTTCGGCTAAAGGGCCAGAATCTGCTTCCTATCCCTCCTGCCATTATCACAACATAATTGTTTTTATTCATTATAGAAATAAGTTGTCTGTTCGTATTTTTCATTTGATTACAAGAGGCCCTTGTGTCGTTTATCTTCTCCTTCTCTACTTAAACAATGCCTTCTCTTAATAAATCATGTAAATGAATAAATCCTGCCAGTTTAGAGTTTTTAAATACTATTAATTGTGTAATACTACTTTGTTTCATTACTTCAAAAGCATAGACAGCATATTCTTCAGCATCTATAATTTTGGGGTTTGTAGACATAATATCACCAGCCGTAATATTCCTTAAGTCTAATTTTTTGTTGTTTAACATTCTTCTCAAATCGCCATCTGTAATAATACCAGCCAATGCTTCATTTTCGTCTAATACGGCAGTAGCACCCAGTCTTTTGGAGGTTATTTCCATTATGGTTTCTTCGAGAGAAGAATTAATGTGCACCAAAGGTAGCGGATTATTAGGAAAAACATCTGCAACCTTTAAATATAACTTCTTTCCCAAAGCCCCCCCTGGGTGAAGTTTTGCGAAGTCATCGCTTGTAAAATTCCGGGCTTCCAGAAGACAGATTGCCAACGCATCTCCCAACGCCATAGTTGCAGTGGTACTGGTTGTCGGCGCTAAATTATGAGGACATGCTTCCTTTTCTATACTTGCATTTAACACATAATCGCACTGTCTTGCAAGAAAAGAATCTATATTACCTACCAAAGCGATTATTTTTGCCCCAGTTCTCTTAATAAGAGGGATCAAAACTTTTATCTCTGCGGTATTTCCGCTTTTGGAAATACAGATAACAATGTCTTCATTTTGTACCATTCCAAGATCTCCATGGATGGCATCTGCAGCATGCATGAATAACGCAGGAGTGCCAGTTGAGTTTAAAGTAGCTACAATTTTATTTCCTACAATTGCACTTTTGCCAATACCTGTGACTACCACCCGTCCCTTACATTGTAATATTTTTTCCACACATAACTGAAAATCATCGCCAAGTTGATTTATTAAATTTTCTATTGCATTTGCCTCGTTTAATAAAACATTTTTAGCAATCGATATTATATTTTTCATTAACTTCAATTATTGTTAGCTTTCTTTATAAATTTGAACAAAGGTAGAAAACATAATTAATGATTTTTTAAGTAAATTATACAATTTAAAGATGATAATTGCACGAGAACAAGAAGCTCTCTTAAAAGACAAGTTAAAAGAAATTTTTGGATACAGCCAATTTAGAGGAAGCCAGGAAACAATTATCAGAAATATATTATCAAAGAGAAATACTTTTGTTATCATGCCTACAGGGGCAGGAAAATCTCTTTGTTATCAACTGCCCGCAATAATTCAGGATGGCACTGCAATCGTTATCAGCCCGCTTATTGCCTTAATGAAAAATCAAGTGGATCAGTTGAATGCGCTTGGAATTAATGCACAATTTTTAAACAGTACACTCTCTAAATCAGAAATGAACAGAGTGAAAAAGGAAACCTTAAGCGGAGAAGTGAAACTCCTCTATGTAGCTCCGGAATCACTTACCAAAGAAGAGAATCTAGCCTTTCTTCAAAAAGCAAACATTTCTTTTATAGCCATCGATGAAGCGCATTGTATTTCAGAATGGGGCCACGACTTCAGACCTGAATACCGTAGGATAAAAACTATTGTTGAAGCTTTAGGAAATTTGCCCGTTATAGCCCTCACTGCCACGGCTACGCCTAAAGTACAGCTAGATATCCAAAAGAACCTGCAAATGGAAGAAGCCGATCTTTTTAAGTCTTCTTTTAACAGGAAAAACCTTTACTATGAAATAAGATCAAAACAGGGAACTAAAAAGCAACTTGTAAAATTCGTAAAGCAGCATAAAGGCAAATCAGGAATAATCTATTGTTTAAGCCGAAAGAAGGTAGAAGAAATAGCAGAATTCCTTAAAGTAAATGACGTAAAAGCGCTTCCTTATCACGCAGGTCTGGATTCTCCGGTAAGGATGGCAAATCAGGATGCTTTTCTTAATGAAGATGTAGATGTAATTGTTGCTACCATTGCCTTTGGAATGGGAATTGATAAGCCCGATGTTCGTTTTGTAATTCACTACGATGCACCTAAGTCTTTGGAAGGTTATTATCAGGAAACAGGCAGGGCGGGAAGAGACGGACTTGAAGGCAATTGCCTGATGTTCTACAGTTATAATGACATTATAAAACTAGAAAAATTTAATAAAGATAAATCGGTCACTGAAAGGGATAATGCTAAGCACCTTTTAGAAGAAATGTCTTCTTATGCAGAATCTTCAGTTTGCAGGAGAAGGCAACTGCTGCATTATTTCGGGGAGCAGTTTGAAACCGACTGTGGCTTTTGCGACAACTGTTTAAAGCCTAAAGAAAAATTTGAAGGAATGGAATTCCTTCACCTTGCCTTGCAGAGTTGTATACAGACCCAGGAAAGATTTGCAATAGGCCACCTGGTGGATGTAATTAAGGGCGTTGAAAATGAGTATGTTAAAAGCTATGAGCACCATAAGTTGAAAATATATGGTCAGGGAAAAGATGAAAAACCGGAATTCTGGCATTCTGTTATCCGTCAAGCCCTTCTGTATGAGTATTTAGAAAAGGATATTGATAATATAGGCATTCTAAAGATTACAAGAAAAGGAAAGGATTTTCTTGAAAATCCTCATTCCGTTACATTGTCAAAGGACCACGAATACGAAACCAAAGAAGACAATGAGGATGATGATATTAATGGCGTGGTAGTAAGGACCACACATGACGCAGTTTTATTTGATAAGTTAAAAGCTTTGAGGAAAAAGCTTGCAAAAGAAAAAAACCTTCCGCCCTATGTGATTTTTCAGGATCCTTCATTGGAAGAAATGGCCACAATTTATCCTACCAATATTGAGGAATTGGCTCAGGTGAATGGAGTAGGAATGGGCAAGGTTACAAAATTTGGAAAACCTTTCATCGAACTGATAAAGAAATATGTTGAGGAAAATGACATCATTACTGCCTCTGACGTTGTCGTTAAAAGCGCCGTAAATAAATCTAAAAATAAAATTTTTATCATTCAGCAAATAGACAGGAAGATAGATCTGGAAGAAATTGCTCAAAAGCAAAAGATACAATTCTCAGAGGTGGTTGAAGAGATTGAACATATTTGTTATTCAGGTACAAAGCTTAATCTTGACTATTACATCGATCAAATACTTGATGATGAAAGGCAGGAAGAAGTATTTGAATATTTTATGTCTACAGAATCAGATAAAATTTCTATTGCGATGCAACACTTTGGGGATGATTATTCTGAAGACGAATTGAGGTTGATGAGGGTTAAGTTTCTATCCGAAATAGCAAATTAATAGACAGCGTACAGTTTAGAATTACCTGAGCGGATAATTCTAACGTCATCTCCCCTCAGAAGGGAGATTTTTTTATTATAATGAGAAATAGGAAGTTTGCAGTTCCAAATACTGTTAACTGAAAATTTAAACAGAAAACTTTAAATGAATATTTTGATACTTGGTTCCGGAGGAAGAGAGCATGCTTTTGCCTGGAAACTGAAACAAAGTCCGAACTGTGAGAAATTGTTTGTTGCTCCGGGAAATGCTGGAACAGCAGACATTGCGGTTAATATTAACCTTTCTTTAGATGACTTTGAAGCCATAGGTAATTTTTGTCTGGAAAGCAATATCGATCTACTTTTAGTTGGCCCGGAGATTCCATTGATAAACGGAGTGGCCGATTATTTTAAGAGCAACGAGGAGCTTAAGAGAATTGCGGTGATTGGACCCGAAAAATCAGGCGCAATCCTGGAAGGAAGTAAAGACTTTTCCAAAGCCTTTATGAAAAGACATGGAATACCTACCGCAAGCTCAGAAACTTTTACCAAGGAGACTTTTTCAGCCGGTGTTGAATATCTCAAAAATCATACGTTGCCAATTGTTCTGAAAGCTGACGGTCCGGCAGCAGGAAAAGGCGTAATTATAGCAGAGTCTCATGATGAAGCAATTAAAACGCTGGACGATATGCTCAATCATAGTCAGTTTGGCGAGTCCGGTTCAAAAGTGGTTGTCGAGCAATTTTTAAAAGGGATTGAAGTATCTGTTTTTGTGATCACTGACGGAAAGAGCTATAAGATCCTTCCTGAAGCTAAAGATTATAAAAGGATTGGAGAGCAGGATACCGGCCTTAATACTGGCGGAATGGGCGCAGTTTCCCCGGTAAATTTTGCCAATGAAGAATTTATGCAAAAGGTGGAATCAAGGATTATCCAACCCACTGTTGAAGGATTAAAGAAGGAAGGAATTAACTATGTAGGTTTTATTTTCTTTGGTTTGATCAAAGTGGATGGTGAACCTTATGTAATCGAATACAATTGCAGAATGGGTGATCCGGAAACAGAGGCAGTTATACCTCGGATAAAATCTGATTTTGTAAATCTGCTGGAGGCTACTGCAGATCAGGAACTTGAAAATTATAACCTTGAAGTAGATGAGAGACCGGCGGTAACTGTTATGATGGTCTCCGGTGGATATCCCGGGGCTTTCGAGAAAGAAAAAAGAATTAATGGATTGCAAGGCGTTAAAAAGGGAATCTCCTTTCACGCAGGTACTAAATATAAAGATGACGGAACTGTGGTAACAAATGGTGGAAGGGTAATTTCCTTTACGGCTTTTGGAGAAACAGTTGCAGGAGCATTGGAAAATGCCTATTCCGAGGTGTCAAAAATTACTTGGGAAAATGTTTACTATCGAAAAGATATTGGCCAAGATTTATTAAGTTTGGAGAATAGTCATTAAAGGAAATTGAAGTCGTTGAGCCATTAACGTTACTATTTGAAGTAATAATTGGCGACGGAACATTTTGTAAAGGTATACAAGACGAGTATCACACGAATTCCTTCCCGGGTTTTAGCACGGGACAAGATAGTGGCAATTATAAATTGTTAAATTCACATGAAATAAATTGATAGGATATGGCGGGATGCAGCTCATGTAGCAGCGGTAAAAACGGAACCGTTGCAGGATGTAAAAATAATGGGGCCTGTAAAACAGGCGGTTGTAATAAAGTAAATGTTTTCGACTGGCTTGTAAATATGGACATGCCTGTTTATGATGTATTTGATGTAGTGGAAGTTACCTTCAAGGGCGGCAGAAAAGAATTTTTTAGAAATTCTGCAAAGCTTGAGTTGTTTGCGGGAGATCCTGTAATAGTGGATGCTACAAATGGACATCATTTAGGTTTTGTAGCACTTCAGGGCGAATTGGTTCGCTTACAAATGCAAAAGAAGAAAGTCGAAAACGATGATAGTATTAAAGCCATCTACAGGCTTGCAACAGAAAAGGATATTGAGAAAAACGAGGAAGTAAAGAAAAGAGAGCTTCCTACCTTGTATCGTACCAGGGAAATTATCATGGGCCTCAACCTGGACATGAAATTATCAGACGTAGAATTCCAGGCAGATAATACTAAAGCTACTTTTTATTACTCAGCAGAAGAGCGCGTTGACTTCAGGGAATTGATTAAACTGTTGGCTTCAGAGTTTAAGATCAGGGTTGAAATGAAGCAAATCAGCCTTAGGCAGGAAGCCGGAAGACTTGGGGGTATTGGTGTTTGTGGCAGGGAGCTTTGTTGCGCCACGTGGTTGAGTGACTTTAAAAGTGTTTCGACGGTGGCTGCCAGGTATCAGAATCTTTCTCTTAATCCAAGCAAGCTTTCCGGTCAGTGCGGAAGACTTAAGTGCTGCTTGAACTATGAACTAGAAACTTATATGGATGCCCTTAAAGACATTCCTACTATTGAGGCGCCTTTGGTTACCACTCAGGGAGAAGCGCATCTTCAGAAGACAGATATTTTTAGGAAAATCATGTGGTTCGGGTATAACAGTGAAAGCAATTGGACTCCTTTAAACATAGAGCGTGTTAATCACATAGTTTCTATGAACAAAGAAGGGAAAAAGCCTGTGAGCTTACTAGAGGATAAAGAAGAATTTACCAAGGAGGAGAAGCATCAAGGTATGAACAGCGACCTGAAAAGGATGGATGAAAAATACAACTTGAAAGCCAAGAAGAAGAAAAAGAAGAAAAACAATAGAAATAGAAATCCAAATCAAAACCCAAATAGAACAAACTCTTCACCTTCATGAGAATCTTTCTGCCTGTTCTCCTCATTGTAATTTTATTTTCGATTACCGGATGTGACGAAACCAGAATCTATGAAACAAACAAAGACTTTAAAGGAAATGATTGGTTTATAGATTCTGTTGCTTCCTTTTCCTTTGAAATAAAAGATGCCACTTCAGATTATAATATTCTCACAAATGTCAGGAATGCCATTTCATATCCATTTGCCAATCTTTACATAAAATATACCTTGTTGGATTCAAACAATAAGAAGATAGACGGCAAGCTTCTGAGGTTGCCATTATTTGACAAAAAAAGTGGAAAACCTTATGGAGATGGTTTAGGAGATATATTTGATCATCAGTTTACGCTGCTTAAAGGACACAAATTTCAAGAGCCTGGCGTGTATAAAGTTCGGATTAAGCAATATATGCGGCAAGATCCTTTGCCATTCATAATGTCTGTAGGAGTGAGGGTAGAGAAAGCAGAGGGAGAAAATCAGGAATAAACTGAACTTAGTCCAATTGTTCTATCTCCTTTCTCAGAGAAGAACATAACTTTACAATTTCTCCTAATCTCTTTTTATTTCTTTGATTCATAAAATAATGAATGGAAAAAATCACCGCAATAAGCGGTATGGAGTAAATGAGGTATTTGAATACATCGAACGAAGAGAAAACAGTGGCGAGCCAAGGGATGAAAGAGATCAAAAATAAAGTAAAAAGTAAACCAGGTCGTTGAATCATTGGGAATTTTTTTACCTTATCTTCAATCTTGTTATTATTCCATTTTACTTCCTTCAAGTGTTTTATGTACGGGGTATAAAAGTTATAGAAATCACTATAGTAGATATTTGATCCTTCATTGCGGATTATCTCATTGCTTTGATAGCTTATAAAGTCCAGATTGGAAATATAAATGCTTTTAATTCTCGCAGAATCCATGAAGGTAAGATTTAGCTAAAAGTTAAAAATTATTTCGTTACGGAGACAAGTTTTTTTCATGTTTTTCTTGTTCCAGACTTAATTTAAAATCCTGATATCCTTCAATAATGCTTTCCTTATTATTCCAATATTCCCTGCTATAAAAATCCATGAATTTCCACCCCTTGTTTTTTAGGATGAGTTTTTTATAAACGTGGGATTCTTTGATGGAAATGCTTTGATAATACAGTTCATCGTCCGTTAGAATAATTCCCTTGTATTTATCTTCTTCTACCAGGCTTAGGTCGGTGAATGGCAGATTGTTTCTTAAGATTTTATCATTGGTTTTGTCGGCAATTAATTTAATGAGCTTATGTTTTAACAAACCTTCAAATGGCAAGTTAATTTCAGGTTTCCTTAGGCTTTGGTGCCTTCCCTCCGACACATCCAGGGCATATTGAAGGTACTGTTTGAATAATTTAGGCCCTTCATTTGAAAGGTTTTCCACTTTTAATTGATTTGGATAAATGCTGCTTATAATTATGATTTTTTGTTTTGCCCTGGTAATGGCTACATTTAACCTGTTTTCACCACCTTTGGCATTTAAGGTGCCAAAATTCATACTCAGCTTACCTTTCAGGTCCGGAGCATATGCCGTCGAAAAAATAATGATTTCCCTTTCATCTCCCTGAACGTTTTCAATATTTTTTACAAATAAATTATCAGGAAGGGAGATACTGTTCTCTCTGGCAAAAGTTTCCAATACATTTAAAATGAGATTCTGCTGAGAAAAATTAAAGGTAACCACGCCAATATCAGTAATATTGCTTTTGAGGTATTCTATCACCTTTTCACCTACTTTAGTGGCTTCGATCTCATTACTATTGTTTTCCCATACGCCATCCACTTTAATATATTCTATAGAAGGGTCAGGATTATTGATGTCTTCAAAATTAGGCATTAAGGACAGTTTCCCTTTGTAGAAATGATGGTTGGAAAAGTCAATTAATTCCAAAGTCTTGCTTCTATAATGACCAGAAAGTTGGGTTTCCTTCAGGTAACGGGCACCCAGATCAAGCAACGAATCTATTTCGATTTCCGGCAATTCCTCATCGGTTTCTTCCCACCTCGATTTATAAATATCATTAGGATTTAACTGTTTACTGTCTCCGGTGATTACAATTTGACGTCCCCGGTAAATAGAAGGAATACCATTTTCGGCATAACATTGAGAGGCCTCATCAAAAATTACAAGATCAAAGTAAGGTTCCATAGGAAAGATCGCGGAAACAGACTCAGGGGAGGCCATCCAGCAAGGAACAAGATTAAATAGTTCTTTGGAGAAATTTCCAATCAGTTTTCTTACAGGCCAGATTGAACGCTTCTTAGTTACCTGATGACTTAGATCCCTATAAGTAACCAGGTTGTTCAACCGGTTTACTTCCAGGTCCTGATAGGTTGTCTCCCTTAATTTCAACAATAAAATATCCCTGCTTATTCTAAGTTTTTCCTGTACATTCTGTTGAAGTTCGCGCTCTAGCTGACGGAACTTTAAGGTAGAAACTGTTCTAAGTATTGGATATTTCTGCTCTATGTCTTCAATCCAACTAAGTTTAAGACTATTGATAAAGATCTGGACAAGGTCGTCTGCAAAGAACTCCTGTTTAAGGCCTAATAATTTTTTTATCACAGCCGACTCAGGTCCTGAAAATTGAGAATAGGTTTGATCATATTCTGCCAAAGCATCAAAGTCTTTTTCCAGCGCTTTTAAAAGCAGCAAAGAATGTTCAGGATTGGCAACTACTTTATCAATCTGAGTAGGTTGGAGGTGCTTCATCCAGTCCTTCTTCTTGTCCGCTACCAGCTCGCAAAATTCAATGGTTTTTGCTATTTTTTCTTTTAACAAACTTTGAGTTAGGGTGTGAATATCTAATCCGAAAAACTCTTCAATCCTCCTAAAAAGATCCTTTAGGTGAAAGGCCTGTTTGTATTTGTAAATCCATCCCTGGAAGTATATTTTAAAGTTATTTTCAGGAAGGTTTACAATCCATTTTTTGTTTTTAAGCTCAGATAAATTATGTTCCAGATTAAGACGATTATCCAGCTTTTTGATTAAACTTTCTATCCCTTTTCTGTTGCCTTTCAGATTATTTGCAACAAGTACCCTTTTCAACCAGAAACGTTCCTTAGAAAAACGCCATTTGATCCATATGAAAGGGGAGCCAAAAGCCTCTTCTGCACGTTGCAATGCGGCCTGGAAGTCGCCTAGTTTCTTTTTTTCAAGCGTTAGCTCAGGTCCTTCGCCTTCATAACATTGCATAAGCCTTTTTTCAACCTTTTGCAGCCAGAAAAGGGTATCCTCCGGTAAGTCCAGGATAAGTTTGAAGTTTTCAAAAACATCTTCTTCTGCGGACAACTCAAGAAAGCTATTGAATGCAGCCTGCTTACTTAAAAGGTGCTCACAACCACTAAAAGACAAACCTTTTCCAAGTGACCCTTTAGTAAACTTTAATACTTCCTGTTGAAATTTTGGTATTTCAATAAGTGTGTCTTTTAGAATATTAAAATCTGAAATGGAAAAGCTTTGGAATGAAACCCTGTCTTTCCATAGGTAATCTTCTTTTTCAAATCTTTCAGAATAGGATAAATAATATTTTAAAGGCTGAAGAAAACTTTCAAGATTATTAAATGAAAAATATTTGTACTCTTCTTTTAAAGGTATTTGTTCGTCATTTTTTTCTGAAGTTAAATAAAGTTCTTTGATTGAAATACCACATTGCGAAGCGTCAAACAAAGCATTTTTAAATTCTTCAAGTTCTCCAGCTAGCTGGTCAATCTTTCTGCTTGTTTGTAAAAATGTTCTTTCCAGGTAGATGGCATCCAGACTATTGTTTTTGTCCTGATATTCTGATATTCTTTCAATCTGTGATTGTATTTGGCTATAAATGGCTTTCCGGTCATTTTTGAAGTCATGAACGAGCGCAACAAAATCATTGATGCCTTCCTGTTTCAGCCTTTGGTAAACCACATCCAGCGCCACCCTTTTTTGGCATACCATCAAAACCCTTTTTCCTCTGGCAATATGGTCTGCTATAAGATTACATATCAATTGGGATTTTCCTGAACCGGGAGGTCCCTGAACTACAAGACTCTGTCCTTTTTTTACAGCTTTAATGGAATTTTCCTGAGAAGCATCCATTGAATAAGGGGTAAAGGTTTGTTCTTCTTTTACTTTATTGGTAATTGGTTGTTCTTCAGGTATTTCTGTTTGAGGGTAAAAAAACTCCTCAAGGTCTTTCAACTCCTCCTGTTCAAGTAGAAAATTGTAATCCGGGACAAGGTAAGAGCCTGCTTGTGGGAATATTCCCAATACAGCTTCGGAATACATCTTCAGCTCGCCTGTCTTATATTGCCCTTCAAAGTCAGCTTTTTTATAGTTTTCAAAGGGGATCAATTCATTGATAAAGAGGTCCTGATTAAAGTTTATGGTGATCCCGCTTTCTTTTAAAAAAGTATATAAGCTTGTTCGGAATACCTGAGAATTTTTATCCCAGTCGTCGAGTTGTTTTTCTAGTATTTCTTCGGAAAGGGTAATTTTATTATAATGCGCATAGGCCAAAAGCAAGCTTTTATTAAGAGCAATTGCTTCGTCGTTTCTTAAAGAAAGCTTCCATTGGTTGGTTTCAAGTGTGAGCTCGACGGGGAAAAAAATGAGTGGTGCCCGAACAAGGGTATCGTCCAATAATTTCCCTTTTACGAAGGGCCATCCTACATAAAGGTCTTTTGAACCTCTTTCTTCGGTAATAAATTTATCTTTTCGATTCAGGTTTTTCAGACGCGTACTATATTCATTGGCTTTGCCATCCCTGCTGTCAAGGTATTCGCAAAGCTTGATGGTTTTTTTGCCGATTAAAGATTCAATAATTGCAAAAGAATATTGTCCGTTTTTAAAATCAAGATCGTGAAGATCAAAGAAATAATCTCCTGTTAATCGAAGAAGCAGTATAGAGCGATTGTTACCCGTTAAATTTGTCAGGCGATTCAGATAGGACTTTAATATTTTTTTCATCCCGGAAGACTATGATACAGAGGTTTGAATAAATTTTAACTATAAACGGATTAAGTCTTTAAGAAATATAAAACGAACATTTTTACATTCAACGGTCAAAGTTAATCTCAAAACGAGTTCCCAAAGCAAAATTCAGGACGCCGCTATTCAAATCGTATTGATAAAAATAGCTCCATAATTTAAGGAAAAAATAAATAATGGATGTTTCGAAATAGTTTGATTACAAAGTGAGGTAGGGTTCTATTTTTATAAAAGTTTGAGGACTAATGGAATGTATATTTTTTAGTGCTGAAAGAGAATTGAAAGAACCATGCTGATCCCTGTAGGCAATTATCGTTTTGGCAATCTTGTAGGAAATGTAAGGGTGTTGACGCAATTCCTCAAGTGTGGCCGTATTTACATTTATTTTGTCAGGCGTAAAGTTTACGTCAATTAAACTTGATTCTTTGAGCCTTTTAACAACAACTGTGTCCAAGCCATAAACTTCTTCCAGTTGGTCTTGATGAATAAAGCCGCCCAGTTTATTTCGATAATTGAGGATCCTTTGAGCAAGTTTATTTCCAATCCCATTAATCTTAATTAATTGAGTAGAGTCCGCTTTATTTATATCAAAGGGTTGGAAAATTTCCTTCTCTTTAGGAGAATAAGCTTTGAATTTCTTTTTTGAAGAATGGGCAGACTGGACGAAAACCGCTTTCTTTTCCGGTAGGTCGATGTAGGGATATAGCCTAAGGTAAGTTTCCTCCTTCAGACCATAGACTTTTTTAAAATCACTTTTTATTGTAAAATACCCACCCTTATTACGGTAATTCATAATGGTTCGGGCAGTTTTTGTATCAATCCCTAAAGATAGGAAGTCGGCTTCTGAGCTGGTATTAGGGTTGAATGAAAAATATTTAGGATTGGAAGGAGAAGATGCAGTCTTTTCTACCGTTTGAACGGATTCTAATTTTACAATTAAGGCTTCTAGCTGAGCTTTATCTGCATTGTCGGTATCTGAAACCGGCAATAAAGGTTTTATTATAGGAGGAAGGATAAGCAGGAAAAAAATTAAAAACATCAGGACAATAAATCCTGTAGTTTCCGTAGGAGAAAAACCAAAGTAATCCTGAATCCAGAATCTAATCCTTTTCATTCTTATTAAAAGGAGTTTGGGATAAATTTCCAGGTTCCTCAGAATAAGAATCAGGCTCAGGTTTTGGAGGAGTGGTCAGCATTTTAATAAAAAAGTATAAGGTTAAGATGGTAACAGTTGCCATTGTAATTACCATTGTTATTAAAGCACTTGAATTCATAATAGTGTTATTTAATCTAGTGAAGGAATTAGAGCAATCAATTAAAACACAATCCTCAAACTCCTCTCTTATTTCTTAGTTCAAAATTTGTCCTTTTAACAATATTAAAGAGTAGGTATTACGCTCTTCCTTCTCTCAGTCTTTTCCTATAAGCAATATAAACCAGGCCAGCAGCCGCTAACCAAACAGTCAATAACAAGAGCCTTGAGGCTACTACATAAAATTTTTGCCTTTCAAGTTCTGAGATAACCAATGGATCTGTTGCAGCAGCAATTTGTGCATTTATTCTTTGATTCATGATTTGCGCTATTATAGCGCCATTGTCGAAGTTCCAGCCGTTTCCGTTTATAAATCCGCTCCAGGCTGCCCCCCAGTCTCCTCCTACTGGCGAGAGCAACGAACCTAGGAAAACACATATAAGCAAAGAAGGTGTAATGTAAAGGATGATGTATTTGTAAAAATTGGGCACATTTATATCTGAGCCCGAGGTGATTTCACTCCATCCCTTTTTAATTCCAAAAACCCAGGCAAAAAGAATGGTTTCTCCGAGGGCAAATACAACTAGCGAGACTGTTCCTGCCCAATAATCATATTCGTCAAATACACCTTCGTTAAAGAAAAATACGGTTGGAGAGCCAAGTAACAATACTATTGCGCCAAATGAAAATGCTGCTTTTTCCCGACTCCAGTTAAATTCATCCCGAAGGAAACCCATCCACGGTGTTCCCATGGCGAGAGAGGAAGTAATACCTGCAAAAAACAAAAGACCAAAGAAGGCTATTCCGGCGAAAGCGCCTATATATGTTCCCCATTGTTGAAATAAATAGGGCATTGTTCGGAATCCTAATCCCAATCCTCCTGTTTGAGTAAGTTCAAAAACTTTATCCACACCCAAATACCCAATAGAAATCGGAATCAAAATAGAACTTCCGATGACGACCTCTACGAATTCATTCATCCATCCTGCAGACATCGCGTTTAAGGCAATGTCATCCTTAGGCTTAATATAAGCAGCATAACATTGTATGGTTCCCATTCCCACAGATAAAGTAAAGAATATTTGTCCTGCCGCAGCAAGCCATACTTTTGGGTCCATAAGTGAATCGAATTGAGGCGTCCACAAAAAATTAAGTGCAAGGGTTCCATCATACACAGCGCCCTCTTCCCCTGCAGTCAATGTAATCCCTTTGTAGGCAAGGAAGAAACCGAAGATTATTAATAAGGGCATTCCTATTTTAGAGGCAATTTCCACACCTCCGCTAAGTCCACGACTTAAGATCCAGGTATTCAGAGCAACACAAAACACAAAGAAGATCAGAGCTTCATAGGGAAGTCCGGTGGTTGTGGTATTAATGTTTACATAGTCACTAAAAAATTGCGCTACCTGTATTTGATCCATCCCATGAAAACTTCCTGTGATGAAATGGTAGATATAAGCCATCGTCCAGCTTTCAATGTAGCAATAGTAAGAGGCTACAGCTATGTTGGTAAAGATTCCAAAAACACCCAGGTATTTCCAAAACCTTTTTTTGTCCATGGTATCAAGAATAAAGGGGGTTGAATGATGGCCAAACTTTCCTCCGAACCTACCCATGGACCATTCTATCCAAAGCAGAGGAATTCCCATTACAAGGAAACAAACAATATAGGGGATGATGAACGCTCCGCCTCCATTTTGCATTGCTTGAACAGGAAATCTTAGAAAATTACCAAGGCCAACTGCGTTTCCTGCCATTGCCAGTACAAGTCCTATACGTGAACCCCAAGCTTCATTATTGCTACTCATAAGGTAAGTAAATGTGAATGATTAAGAAAAATATCTAAATAAAACTGAGAAAAAACATGAATAAAAGTCAAAAATTAAATAAACTGTCTTTAATACCCAAAATATTTTTTTTAAAAACCTGATGAAGCCCTCAATTAGCGTACATTTTTCTTTAATAGTGAAACCTTCATCTAGCTTTTGAGTATAGAAAATCAGAAGAAAAATTAAAAATAGAAATTATTTTAACCTAAAATCTTAAAAGCTATGCGTGATTTATTATGGATTATCGCCGTTATACTAATTATAGGATGGTTAGTAGGCTACTTCGGTTTTGCCGATGCAGTAGGTTCTTTTATTCACATACTGTTAGTATTAGCAATTGTAGCTATACTTATTAATATTGTATCGGGAAGAAGAATTTGACATAACCAGAACTGTTATCTCAAAGTGCAGGAATTAACCTGCGCTTTTTAGCTTTATTTAAACTTTTAACTTAAAAGTTTAAATAAAGCTACTATTTCTTTCAGCCCTATTTTACCTCTTATCTTCCTCTTTCTCTTGAGTCAACTGCTTTTTTAGGAAAAACGGTACATCTTCGGATTCTGCCAGAAAGATCAGTACAAGCCCTGTCAATTTATACATAAATTTGTCTAAGCACGTTTTTAACAATTATCCTGTTATTAAGTTGTGCCTTGTAAAATTTAAAGACAAGCTATGATAAGATGGAAATTTTACTTAATACTTATTTTTTGTACAACTAAACTAAGCCTGGGGTTTGGACAAAAGGTACCGTTAGATTATTCGGTTTTTGATAATTGGAAGGATATAGAGGGAACTACGATTTCTAATGACGGCAAATATGTAGTTTATGCCCTCAATCCGCAAGAGGGTGATGCACAATTAATGGTCCTGAATATGGAAACAGATTCCATTGATACCTTAGCCAGAGGAATAGAACCAAACATTTCAGAAGACAACCAATATCTTGCCTTTATAATTAAGCCGCCGCTCGAGCTGTTAAAAGAACTCAGAAGGAAAAAAACCAAATCACAGGATTTGCCTAAGGATACCCTGGCTATTTATAATTTGCAGACCAAAGCAATCGTAAAAATTCCACGGGTCAGGTTTTACCGGTTTCCTGAAAGTGCTTCCGAATGGATTGCGTATCAGTTGGAAAGATCAATACCTACCAGGTCCTCCTCAAAAAAGAGAAGGAAAAAAGAGGGAAGATTCAGGGATATTGATAATGGAACTACCCTGGTGATCCGAAATCTGGTTTCAGGTTTGGAATTTAGTTATGATTATGTAACAGAATTTGAGATCTCTAAAAATGCAAATGATCTTATTTTTGCCTCTACTGGTAATGACGGAGATTTTCATCCCGGTATCTATTCTTTTAACCTTGACTCTACTTATTTACATACTGTTTACTCCTCACGTAATGGTGAATACAAGAACCTGTCCTGGGATGAGCAAGGAGAACAAGCGGCGTTTATCGCCGATCTTGATACGACTAAATCGAGGGTGAGGGAATATCAATTATTTTACTGGAAAAAGGGACTTAACACGGCCACAATGATGGTTAACTCCCTTCATCCGTCTCTTCCGCTTAATTGGTTGATAAGTGAGTATGCAATTCCTGAATTTTCAACCGATGGCACCAAGCTTTATTTTGGTACTGCGCCACAACCACTCCTCAATGATACTACACTGCTTCCTGAAGAAATTGTAAATGTAGAAGTTTGGAGTTGGAAAGATGGCTTTATTCAGCCCC